>DNNJ01000031.1:440-11304 GCA_003487955.1 Clostridiales bacterium
CTTCCGGTAATATAATCTTCGGTTTTTTTATTTTTAGGCATTGAAAACAGTCTTTCTGTTTCATCAAACTCAATAATCTCTCCAACAAGGAAGAATGCTGTTTTGTCAGAAATTCTGGTTGCCTGCTGCATATTATGTGTAACTATCATTATCGTATAATCTTTTTTTATTTCAACCAGCAAATCTTCTATTTTCATGGTGGATATGGGGTCAAGGGCTGAAGTCGGTTCGTCCAGCAATATAACCTCCGGATTAACAGAAAATGCTCTTGCAATGCAAAGTCTCTGCTGCTGGCCTCCGGATAATCCCAAGGCGCTTTTTTTTAGTCTATCCTTAACTTCATCCCACATGGCTGCAGAGCGAAGACTTTTTTCCACAATTTCATCTAATTGCGCTTTACCTTTAACACCATGTGTCTTTGGACCGTATGCCACATTCTCGTAAATACTCATGGGAAACGGATTGGGCTTTTGAAAAACCATGCCGACCCTTCTTCTTAGAACAGTCGCATCCATATCCTTGTATATATCCACATCATCCAAAAGTATTCTGCCCGTAATTTTAACACCTTCGATTAAATCATTCATCCTGTTCAATGATTTAAGCAATGTGGATTTTCCGCATCCTGATGGTCCTATAAAAGCAGTTATTTCATTTTCCTTTATATTCATATTTACATTTTTAAGAGCTTGAAAATCCCCGTAAAACAAATCAACATTTTCTATTTTTATTTTGTCGGTCATTGGCTCCTCCCTATTCTGCCTGCAAGCTTAGTTGTAGCATAGTTCACTACAAACACTACCAAGATTAAAATTGACCCTGTAGCAAATGCCATATCTCTTGAATGAGGCAGCCCCTCACTGGCAAGCATATACATATGGATTGCTAGGGTTCTTTGTGATGCCATCAAATTTAATGACGGGTTTTTTAAAACATTAGTTCCGCTTGTGAATATCAGTGCTGCAGTTTCTCCCACAATACGTCCGATTGCAAGAATAATTCCTGCAAGTATACCGGGCATTGCTGTTGGAAGGACTATGCGAAACACTGTTCGAAGCCTCGTTGCACCTAATCCTAAACTTCCTTCACGATAAGTGTCAGGAACAGATTTTATGGCTTCTTCCGATGAGCTTATAATTACCGGCAGTATCATAATTGATATTGTACATATTCCTGACAAAACTGATGCTCTGAATCCAAGAATCTGCACAAAAAATATCATACCAAACAAACCGTATACAATTGAAGGTATTCCCGCCAAGGTGTCTATGGCAAGTCTTATTACCTTGACTGCTTTATTGCCTCTCTTGGCATATTCTGCAAGGTAAATTGCACAAAATACACCGATTGGTACTGATATTAAAAGTGACAATACAATCATTTGCACAGTCGTAACCATAGATGAAAATACAGAAAGTGTTTCTGAATTGTATTCTCCGAACAAAAAC
Source organism: Clostridiales bacterium (assembly GCA_003487955.1). Classification (GTDB taxonomy): domain Bacteria; phylum Bacillota; class Clostridia; order Tissierellales; family Sedimentibacteraceae; genus Sedimentibacter. The sequence continues at coordinate 1,889 of DNNJ01000031.1, forward strand.
TTTAAGTTAATTTTCGGAACACCTTTCAATAGTATAAATAATAGTATATATATTAATATTCCCACTGTCAATATTCCACAAAACCATACAAAACTCTTAAACAGAAAAGCTTTTACTTTTCTTTGTTTTAAATTATCTAAAGTTCTATCCATATTGCACCTCGGATTAATTTCTTTGAGTCTTTGAGCTTATAAGGCTTAAAGATGCATTTAAAATTATTATAAATACAAACAAAACTACCCCCGTGGATATAAGAGCTGATTCATGAAGTCCAGAAGCATAGCTCATTTCCGTAACAATATTGGTAGTTAATGTTCTGATTGGTTTTAGAAGCTCAATTTTATTGAGAGGCATAACGGCATTACCTGCCACCATCACAACAGCCATGGTTTCACCTATCGCCCTACCTATACCTAAGATAATTGAAGTTAAGATTCCTGATTTAGCAGCCGGAACCATTACCTTGAAAACTGTTTCTTCCTTTGTTGCTCCAATACCATAGGAGCCTTCAGCATAACTTTCCGGAACAGCCCTTATAGAGGATTCACTTATAGAAATAATTGTAGGTAGTATCATAATTCCCAAAATTATTGAAGCTGAAAGTATGCTGTATCCGTTTCCTCCAAAATTTTCTCTCACAAAGGGTACAATTACCTGCATTCCGAAGAAACCGTAAATTATTGAAGGTATGCCCGCCAACAAATTAACTGCCGGCTTCACAATTTTATAAATATTATCCGGACAAAATTCAGATAAAAATATAGCACACATTAAACCTATGGGCACACCTATAACAATTGCTCCAGCCGTTACATAAATGCTACCTACAATCATTGACAGTATTCCGTAAGAAGCAGGAATGTTGACAGGTCCCCATTTTTCATTAAATATAAAATCCGTAAAACCTATTTCCGAAATGGCAGGAATACCTCTCATAAACAGAAAGAGGCAGATGGCAAGGACTGCTAAAACGGAAATTAATGCAGACAGAAAGAATATTGCCTGCATTACTATTTCATTAAAATTTGACTGCCTTGTTTGCATTATTTAACTTCATTCCACTTTGTGATTTCGCCTATATATATATTAGTTATATCATCTGCTGCTAAATCACTTTTTGGATTTTCGTTATTTACAATTACTGCAATACCATCAATTGCCAGTACGTATCTGTTTAATTCCGATGCTTCCTCAGCTTTTAATTCTCTTGAAGCCATTCCAATATCATAAGAGCCGTCGATTGCAGCCTTTATACCTTGCGATGAGCCTTGTGCCTGAGTTTCAAAAGTAACGTCAGGGTTAAGCTCATTATATGCTTCCTGAAGTTTTTCCATTAAAGGTGCTACTGATGTTGAGCCTGCCACTTTAATAGTTCCTGACATACCTGATGCCGTGTATTCTCCAGGTGCATCAATAGCTCCGATAAACTTCATTTCATTTGTAATAGCCTGTCCTTCAGCTGATTCTGTAAACTTTAAGAAATCTTTTACCAGCTTACTTTCAGTTCCTTTTGTAACCAACAAAAATGGTCTTGATACTGAATAGCTTCCACTTCTTACGTTTTCTACGGTCGGTTCTACGCCGTCCACTGCAACTGCTTTAATTCTTTCACTTACTGAACCTAATGAAATGTAACCAATACCGTATTTGTCTCCTTCAATAGCAGTTATAACTTTATCTGTACCATCAAACTCTAATGCTCCAACAACCAATTTGTCTACTTCTGTGTCATTTTCCTTAACGATAATGTTCATTATTTCATGGAAAGCTCCTCTTGTCCCGGATGCAGCATCTCTTGCTACTACAGTTATATCTTTATCAAAATCAAAATCTGCTGCAGGTGTTCCGGGTGTTTCTTGTGTACATCCTGCAAAAACCATTGATAGCATTAATGCCAATGTAATTATTGATAATAATTTACTTTTTTTCATTTTTTATATCTTATCTCCTTTTATTTTCTATTCTTGAGATAAATATAACTTCTCACAGTAAAAAAAAAACCATATATATGTAAAAAGTATGTAAAATCTTTACATACCTTTTAATAGACGGTTCGGTTCATTTACTCATAACGGTATTTCTTGTTTCTTTTGCAAGATAAAGGCATTGATCGGCTCTCTTTACCACATCTGTAAATGAGTCGTCATTTTCGTCACATTCATGTACCCCTAAACTCATTGTCATCCTTACATTTATTTCGCTGTCTAATATAAATATACTGCTTTGTATGGTTTTTCTTATTCTTTCAGCAACTTCCAAGGCTTCTTTCAAGCCTGTTCCGGAGCATATGAGCAAAAACTCATCTCCTCCGAACCTTCCTATATGGTCAGTATTCCTAATGCATTTTGATATGGTTTCAGCAATAAGACTCATTGCTTTGTCTCCGTAAACATGACCGTATGTATCATTTACTATTTTAAAATCATCCAAATCTATCATAATTACAGTGAATCTTTGTTTGTTGTATTTGGCTTTCTCGTAAATTTGATCCCCGATTTTCAGTATTTCTGTTTTAGTAAAAAAATTTGTCAAACTGTCATATGTTGCAATATTCTCGATTTCTTTGTATACCTTGGCATTTTCAACTGCAATTGCAGTGTAGTTTGCTAAAATTTTCAAGATATTCAATTCATCTTTGCCGTAAAGATTTTCCTTTTCACTTTGAGCAGTCATCAATCCAACGACTTTTTCATTTATAATCATGGGAGTATATATAATGGAGGAAATATTATCGTCTTCATCTTCAAATCCTTCAATATCGCGGGGTTCTGAATATAAGTATTTCTGAAACTCCAACTTCTCGTTTCCGATAATAATGTCTTCTTTGTTCTTAATGCAATATCCTCCTAAAGTATTTTCCTGATCATATTTTACGGTGCTGCAGATTATTCTATGATTTTTCATAAAATAATATTCCGACTGGTTTTTTTCATTGTCATACACTGCAATTCCAAAATAATCAACATCAATAAGCTTGCTTATTTCTTCATGTATTATGCGGATAATTAAAGTTAAATCTAAATTCGAAATAATTCTCTGCCCTATGGATGATAGAAGCTCTGTTCTTTTATAAAGCTGTTTATATTGTTCTGCCACACGTTTTGTATTGTTTAAATTCATTTCAGCCATAAGCTGGCTTTGTTCATAATCATACATTTCATCATTTATCTTTATATATTTTTCAAGGTAGTGCAATGCTTTTTCACTCTCTCCCTGCTTTTTATAAATAGAATACAAAGAATGAAATGCTTCTCTCATTATTGGATTAAACTTATTTGATGAACTTGTGATAATAATTTGATTTAACAGTTCAACTGATTTTTCATAATTTTCAGTCAATATGCATAGTTTAGACCACTGCAGCATGGTGGAGCACTTTTCATATATTAAATCATATTTAACACAAAAGTTATATGACTTTTCAAACTGGCTTTCAGATAGATCGTATTTGCCTGTTTTTAAATAAGCCATGCCCTTAAGCTTAAACAATTCGCCTATGACAGTTTTAATATCATTAACTGATTCTATTTTCATCGCTTGCTCAATAATTTTAAGGGCTTTGTCCGGGCTCCCGATATTTATTTCAATTTCGGCTTTTGCTAACACGTATGGAATTTGTTGGCTCTTTGTTAACTCAGAATCTATTCCTTCTATACTTTCTATAATTTCAAATGCTTTATCATAATACTCCATTTGAATATAGTTAATACATGTATTGACAAGAAGAATAATCATTGCCTTGTTGTTTCTCGTTTCTTCACAGAAAGAGATTCCTTTGAGTCCCCATTCATTTGATAATTTATACTGTCCCATGAGGCAGTAGACATTTGTCAATCCATTGCAGGCATACGCTATTTCATATTTATTATTAAGCTTATCGAACAGCTCATAAGAAATCATAAAATTATCTACCGCTTGTTCATAATTAGATTCATCAAAATAATACCAGCCTAAAAAATAGTAGCCCCAGGCTTCAGATCTGAACAGCTGATTTTCGCTTGAGAATTTTAACAATCTTTCGATATTTTCTTTCTGCTTTTCATTGTATATATCTTTCGAAATTATATCCTTTATGCATTCTATATTATCTTCACATTCAATAAGTTTATTTAATTCCTTTTCAAACATACCCCCGCCACCCAATTTTACCCTCCTTGAGAGTTGATTAATTAATTTAAACAAAACCTTGCAGGTCCCCCGCAAGGTTTTATAATTTAATTTTTTATTCGGCTAATTTTGCCTTTGCTTCATAATTTGCTATATACTCTGCCAATTCTTTAGGTGATTTCTTAACCTTCATTTTTTGTTTGAATTGAGGTGATGTGGGATCTTCTTCAATTGTCATGATTGAAAATCCGGTATAACCGTAAATAACGGATACTATAGGACTAAGCACGTTAAAGAATGCAAATGGAGCATATGCAAATGTTGCTACTCCCAAGAATTCTGCCATTGTAGCACCGCATGTATTCCACGGTACTAGTGCTGAAGTTACAGTACCTGAATCCTCAAGAGCACGTGATAGGTTTCTCGGTGCTAATCCTCTTTCAGCGTAAACGTCTTTAAACATTTTACCCGGTAAAGCAATACCTAAATATTGGTCTGCACAAAGTACATTAACAAACAAACAGGATAATACGGTTACTAAAATCAATGAGCCTGTACTCTTTGCAAATTGTAATAATTTGTTTGCTATAGTAGCCATCATGCCTGTTGATTCAAGAACACCGCCAAATGTCAGAGCGCACATAATGAGTGAAATAGTCCACATCATTGAATCCATGCCGCCGCCGGATAACAATTCATCAACCATTTCATGACCTGATGAAGCTCCTACACCATAATGAATAGCATCTACAATGCTTGCCGGATCTCCGCTGCCTTGGAATAACATACAAACTCCTCCAAGCAAAACTCCTAACAGAAGTCCCGGTATCGCAGGAATCTTCATTGCAACAGCTGCTATTGTAACAACAGGAACCAACAGGAATAACGGGTTAATTACATATATACTTTCAATTGCTGTTAATATGCCTTGAATTTCTGCTGCATCTATTGCTTTACCTCTGTATTGCAGTCCTAACAATATGTATATTATTGCTGCAATACCATAAGAAAGACCTGTCGTATACATCATGTGCCTGATATGATCAAATAATGTAGCGCCTGCCATTGCAGGAGCCAAGTTTGTTGTATCTGACAATGGTGACATCTTGTCGCCGAAATATGCTCCGGAAACTATGCATCCTGCTGCCAAAGCCGGTGAAATTCCAAGTCCTTGTGCTATGCCTATAAGTGCAACTCCAACAGTTCCTGCAGTAGTCCATGAACTACCTGTAGCCAATGAAACTACACTGCACAATAACAATGCAGTGATTAAAAAGAATGTAGGTGATAATATCTGCAAACCATAATAAATTAATGTAGGCACAATACCACCGCCAATCCATGTTCCTATCAGCATACCTATTACGGCAAGTATTAAAATTGCCTGCATAACACTGCCTATTGAATCAATAATACCTTTTTCAACTTCTTCCCAGGTAAAACCCAAATTGTAAACTGCTATCAATGCTCCAACGGCTGCACCTATTAAAATAGGAATATGCGGGTCTGCACCCATAACAATTATGGCATACGCCAATGCAACCATTATAACAAGTACCGGGATAAGGGAAATTCCTAACGTTGCTTCCTTCTTTTCTCTTGGAACTTTACTCATTATTCTCCTCCATGATTTTGTTCGTACATAATCTTAGGACAAATGCTAACCCATATAATAGTCCAACCCATACACAATAATAAACGTTATCCTGTATATGTACGATTATTTTTAAAACGCAGTCTTACTTTACCCAATAAGTAAAAAAACGTTTATTGCCGTAATTCTACCATAAGTTTATAGTTTTGTAAACAACATTTTTTGCTCCCTGCCTCAACCGCTCCCTGCCTCAGCTACCTTAAAATATATTGTTTTTATACTCAATGTACAGTGCCCTTATTTCAGACATTTTTTCATTCATTTGTATTTGTAAATCAGAAGCAATATCATAATCTCCTTGAGAAACTGCAGTTTTAATTTTAGTAAATATGCATTTTTTAGTCATGCTGTCCTTCATTAATTTTGTTTTTAAATAAACTATTTTCTCCCAATTTACGACATCTAAATCCGTGGCGTGGTCTGATTCGTTGTGAAGTTTCACAAATGTTTTCAACAATACAATATTATCATGAATTATTCTCCCTGCAAGCTCATTTTTCCACTTTTCCGTGGTGGATACTCTAAAGGAATTAATAATTTCATCTGTAAAAACATCACCTTTTTTCAAAACCTGCTGCTTTATCTCGTTAGAAGCAAATGCACTAATATTTTCCCATACGGTCGTTGGAGCCTTACCGTAAAGTTTATCTCTTTCTACCTGTGAATAATACTCAAATACATTATATTCACTTCTGTATTCTCTGAATTTTTCAAGGTAGACTGCATCCTCTCCGTATTTTTTTGATATTTCCTTCTCTAATATTTTACAGTCCATTCCTGCATCTGTTACTGATACAATGCCATCTAACATCCCCTGGATACCTGCAGCTATAACAAGGTAAGTGTTTGAATATGGATTTGGTGATCTTAATTCAAATCTTACAGCATCTTTATTGTCAATATTTCTGATAACACCAACGAGAACAGACCGATTTCTCGAAGGTGCATCCTTAGCGCCCCCTAAGGAAGTTACCGTGCACACCGGTGCTTCAAATCCGGGTTTAAGCCTGTTAAAGGCATCATTGGTAGCAGACACAATGGGATTTATAACTTCGTAATTTTTTAATATGCCCATAAGAGCACCATAACCTATTTCACTTAAGTATTCCTCTTTCATATTGCTCGGAGAAAATAAATTTACTTTTTTATTATCTTTAAGTCTTACCGCTACTCCTAAGTGCGTATGCTCTCCGTTACCTGCAACACCGTCGATGGGTTTGGCTTTGAATAAAACTTCCAACCCGTGATATCTGAATTGGTCTTCTATCAGTTCCTTTACGAAAATTTCATTATCAGCTGCCTGTATAGGACTAGAAAATCTCCAATCAATTTCTAACTGCTCCATTACATGGGTTATTCTTCCCTTTGCATCTATTTTATTGGTAATACCTCCAACTTCCTTATGCGCCATTTCCGGTTTCAAGTCATAGCATTCCAACAAGCCCATTATTTTTTCCAAGACTGTCCTGACAGTTCCCATTGTTCTTTTCCAATATTGTTCCTTTAATACCTGGGATGCATGAAGCTCCTCAAAATCAGCACTTTGCTCCGGTGTTTTCACCCACATTTCAAGTTCAGTTGCAGCAGTCAATACAACCTCATCAATGTCATCATATTTAAATCCTAAGGACTCTGCAATATGAGGAGTATTTTTTAAAACATTGTTTATTTCATTTTTAAAATGAGCTTCTGCTCTTTTAAGTATTGACCTGGAACAAACCAATTTGTCTTTGTGAATAATAAAAGAGGGAATTTTTAAAGTCCCTACAGGAAGACCATTTTCATCATTATAATATTCATAATTATAATCGACAAACCATGTGCAATCACAATCCGGCAGCAAATCAACCCTTGCATCGCTTAACCCGACTATCCCCTGCAATTCAACACTGGAGCCGTCTGTCTGAATGCCAAACTTAAGCATTTCTTCCATATCTTTTATAAATAATTTGACAGGTATTTTTTCGTCTGTTCCATTTCCGCCTATATCTACTCCCATAAAGGACACAAATTGTATTTCATTATGCTCGCATAAAATTTTAGTCAAATTTTCAATATCGTGATATTCAGTCTTTATTGTATAAATCATTTTGCCCATATATTTCTCCTCGTTTTTTGTTTGGGGACATTCCTCTAAAGCTTTCCCCAAAGAGTCACTCTCTCTTAGAGGTGTGTCCCCCTTCCTACTATTTGGGGACATTCCTCTACCTCCATAGACTATCCCTATAACAGAGGTGTGTCCCCATACCTATTTACATATATCTATAAGCTCGGAGGGTTCAAATATTAAATAATCCGGTTCATGTTTTTTAAGACTCTCAACTGTATTGTAACCCCATCCTACTGATGCTATATCCATTCCTGCATTTCTTGCAGCAGTTATATCTCTTATTTCATCCCCCACATAAAGAAATTTATTTAGGGTTATTTTTGCTTTTTTTACTATTTTCTTCATTTTTGATTCCTTGCCAAACATTCCGGCACTCACAATTATATCAAAAACATCAACATTATGTGCTTCTAAAAAAAGCTTAACATTTATTTTAGAATTAGTGGTAATTATTCCTGTTTTTATGCCCATTTCTCGAAGGGTGCATATAATGTGAAAAATATCAGGTTTGCATAGACTTATATTCTTAATATCTTGAGTTAATAGGGTTTTACCTTTCTTTAACAGAAAAGGCAGATACCTTTTTTTCAGTTCAATATATGCCATAACTTCCTTAGCATGCATCTTTTTCAGACGACCTAATTCATCCATGGTAATATTTCTTAAATTATATTTTTCTGCTAATTTTTGATATATAACAAAATTTGCTTCTTCAGTATCGGCTAAAGTTCCATCAAAGTCAAAGATTACATATTTATATTTCACTGACATCCATCCTTAATATAAAAATATAAATTTTTTTATTTATTAACTATATTATATTTTATTAATTGAGTCAATTTAAAGTTGAAAAAAAACTCCTTGTGGAGTTCTTTTACAATGATAATTATTTTGCCGCAGCCTTCCCTAATAAAGTTCATATACTGCTCCTCTTTAATAAGGCTGGTTATTACTTCATAACTAATTATATCAAATAAAGCTTAAAATGTACAGTATTAAGTTAATGAAACCTTCGGCGGGTCTGTGGTTTCACCTGTTTTAGGGTTAACAAATGCAAGCCAGTATCCGCTCTCCCCTTTATTATCATTATTTGCGTAAGACCAATTCTTGAATCCGGTAACACCTTTATAAGGTTGTTCTTCCTTTGTAAATTCTCCGGGTATTCCATATATAAACTTTGCAATTTCATCTTTTTCCTTGTAGATACCAAAAATATAATGCCCGTATTTTTTCATGAGACTTGCGCAGGTAGTCACACGATTTGACATGGGATACGGATAATATGTGCTTACTATTTGATTATAATAGGGCAATATTCCGTTTTTTATGCCCATTTCATCATAAGGAATATACCACCATTTGAAATTTTTTAACTTAACTGACAAAGGTTCAACTTCTTTAAAATCTCTTAAAGTTCTATACAGTTTCTCATCAAATCTGTTTCTGTAGCCTTGATTAGAAACATCATCCTTATTTAATTTTTCGGGAGTCTCCTCGGCTTCTTCATTATCTTCCTTTATTGCTTCTTTTATTTCTTCTTTTATT
>DNNJ01000031.1:11543-14840 GCA_003487955.1 Clostridiales bacterium
TTTCTTCTTTTATTTCTTCTTTTTTTACCGGTACTTTTATTGTTTTTACCGGCTCTTGTATTGCTTTTTTTACTTCTTCTTTTATTTCACCCTCCGGTTTATTTTCTGCAGCTTTTGCCATTCCCTTCTCTTTTATTGCCCTTATATCTCGTAATCCTTTTGCCTCAATTATTTCTTTCGGTTCAATTATTTCTTTCGGCTCAATTACTTCCTTTGCAACTTTTGTATCTATCTGCTTTTTTTCTCTTAGTTTGTCAGGTTTTAACTCTTGAAATTTTTGTTTCTCATGTGCAAAAATTTCTTTTACTTTATTAACATCTTCTTCTAACTTTCTTACGGTGTCTAGGCTTGATGTGCTGAATAAGCTTGAATACAAAACAATTCTTCCATCCTTTACCACCGCACATACGTTGTAATCCTCAATTGCATTGCTGTTTTCAAAGGTGAGCATCTTTTTGATTATTCCCTTTTTATTATTTATATCTCCCAACTTGATTTTGTTGTGTTTATCCTTATATAAATAAACTTCGCTTGTTGATTTTGCATCACCTAAATTTTCAGCAGCTACAATCATGTTTCCTCTGTTCCCTCTCATGGCTAAACGTACATAGCCCTTATACTTGTCTTCTTTATTTACCGGTTCAAAAAATTTCAGCACTCTATAATTTTTATTGTTCATAAAAACCTCCTACAATCCCTGTTATTTATTTATATGCTGATTTTTTCGTATAATTACAGTTTTATTGGCAAGCTTTAATCACAACAACTTGGCAATATTATATAAATTGCTCACTAAAAGCCAGTTCTGAGGGAAATATCTCATAATGTTCCAATACCCAACGCCTTCAAATCCATATTCGCTGAATAGATCTAATTTTGCCATGATGCTTCGAGCATCTTCAAACCAAACCCTGTGCTGCCTTCTTTGGTCATCATAATATATGAAAAACGGAGCCTGAGACACCTCATCATACTGAATGTATGCTCCAACCTCAGCTGCTAACTCAACAGCCTCTACATTTGAAACAGAATCGGCTCTTGATACACCTTGAACATATGGCAGTATAAAATCATAACCATAGTTGGGAATGCCCATGTAGATTTTTTCCCTCGGGATTTCAGTCACTGCATAATCCAATACTTCTCTTACCTTGTCAACGGGAGACACAGCCATGGGAGGACCATAAGTGTAACCCCATTCATATGTCATGAGAAGCACCCTGTCTGAAGCTTCACCGATTCGAGGATAATTGTGAGCCTCGTATAGAAGTCCCGGCTGATCTGCAGATGTTTTAGGTGCTAGTGCAGTGAATAAGATATATCCTTCTGGGCTTATTCTGTCATTAACATTTTGAATAAAGTTAATAAACGCTTCTTCGTCCTCCGGCAATACGTATTCAAAATCTATATCTAAACCGTAATAACCTTTTTCTCTTAAATTCTGCAGGACATTTTCTATTAAGTTATTTTGCACAACCGGATCATTTAAAATTATATGTGCCAATTCGTTGCTGAAAGTACCTTCCTCTGTCAGTGTGGAAATAAGCATAAGCGGTGCTACCCCAAAATCCCTTGCCATTCGGATTAACTCTTCATCTTCTATGTCGATTAATTCTCCTTCTTCAGTGATTCCGTAAGTAAATATTGTAAGGTAAGTTAAATAAGGCAGTGTCTTCATAAGTACTGTCCTGTCTATATGCGGATAAGTATATCCAAGTACATGTATGGGACCCCTTTTTTCTACTGCGTTGCTTATAGTAATTTGGTCACCGGGAACAATTTGGTCCGCATATTCAATGAATGGATTGAGTTGCAGCAAATTAACTGTGGTGGTATCGTAGCTCCGAGCGATATCTGCCAATGTTTCACCCGGCTGTACAACATGAATTACTTCCGGAATTAGTATTACTAAAGTCTGGCCGGGCACAAGGTCATTGGGATTTTGAAGTTCATTATCTATTATTATTTTTTGCGGTGATATATTGTATTGACTTGCAATTGAATATACTGACTCTCCGGGCTGTACAACATGAATTATCATATTCATTCTCCTTTCTGTTCTCTAATTAGTATATGCATGAAAATTTCAATTGTTATGGAGAAATATGGGGAATGCATCGTAGTATAATGCAAAAAAATAATAAAAATACCCGCTCACGGTTTCAGCCACGAATAATTCTATAAGCTCATTCCGGATTAAAATCCTACAGCTTGCAAACTCGCTACGCTCAAACAGTGCAAGCTGCTTAACGGATTTTGAACCTGCATTCGCTAAGAATTATAATCGTGTCCTGCAAATGTTCGCTAAGTATTTTTATTATTTTTTGTCAGTGGTTCATAATCACGCTAACGTTATAGTGAATGTTATAAAATGTTTCACTGCACTCAGGATGATTTGATTATTTCTTTTACAATTTCTGCTGCCTTTTGAGGGTCTGCCTTTCCTTTTGTTTCCTTCATTATATATCCAATGATGGAGCCGAATGCTTTTTCCTTCCCACCAAAGTATGAGTCAACAGCTTCCTGATTTTGCGAAACAGCTTTCATGCAAATCTTCCTAAGAGCTTCATCATCTATTCCTTGCATATCCTTCTCAGATATGAATTCTCTTACCGGCTTTCCCGAATCAAGCATTTTTTCAAGAGCATTGCTTGCCATGCTGGAAGTAATTTTTTTGTTTTCAATCAAAGTAATCAGCTCGTTTAAATACTCCGGAGGAATGGATATGCTGCATTCTTCTTTTTCTGAGTCTGTAGGCAGCCTTCTGAATATCTGCCCTAATATATAATTGGATGCTAATTTTTTATTTTTTATGTCCTTACTTGCTTCTTCAAAATATTCGGCAATTTTTTTGTATTTTATTAAAAGCTCCGCATCATCCTTTGGAATGCCGTATTCATTCATAAATACGTGCAATTTTTCGTCCGGCAGCTGTGGCAGCCCGCTTTTTAACTTGTTTATTTCCTCTTCGGAAACCTTGATATTAACTAAATCAGGGTCTCTGAAATATCTGTAGTCATCGGCATCTTCTTTCCCTCTCATGCTTTCGGTAATATTAAGGTCAGAATCATATCTCCTTGTCTCCTGCTCAATTTTACCGCCGCTTTCTAAAATATCCACATGCCTTTCAAATTCATATTCCATTGCTTTGGCAATAAAGTTAAGGGAGTTCATGTTTTTAATCTCCGTCCTGATTCCAAGCTTTTCTTCTCCCTTTTTCCTTACCGATATATTAACATCGCATCTCAGTGAGCCTTCCTGCATTTTAACATCAGATACACCAATATATTTCATAAT
>DNNJ01000031.1:15019-25926 GCA_003487955.1 Clostridiales bacterium
TCTTAATTTTTCCATATACTCAAGAACCTCATCAATGCTTCTAAAATCCGGCTCTGTTACAATTTCAATAAGAGGTACTCCTCCTCTGTTGTAATCAATATAGGTGCCTCCTCTTTCATGAACTAACTTTCCTGCATCTTCCTCTATATGTATTCTGTTAATATTAATATCTTTCCCGGATGAAAGCTTAATATATCCTTCATAACAAATAGGCTTATCAAATTGAGATATTTGGTATGCTTTAGGCAAATCAGGATATACATAATTTTTACGGTCCATTTTTGAAATATTTCTTATTTTACAATTTGTGGCAAGCCCTGCCTTAACTGCGTATTCCACAACCTTTTTATTTAGTTTAGGAAGAGTTCCCGGCATTCCCATGCATATGGGACAGCAGTGGGTGTTGGGCTCACCTCCGAACTCTGTTGTACATTGACAAAATATCTTTGTATTAGTAGATAATTCTATATGTGTTTCTAATCCTGCTACTAATTCATAACTCATATTTCCACCTCCGGACACGGGGACGTTTCATCTGTCTTTTTCAGACACGGGGACGTTTTACTTGTCTTTTTTGTTTGCTTCTCGTATTGATACGCTGCATTAAGCACTTTATAGTCTTCAAAACTGTTACCGATTAACTGCATACCTATGGGCATCTTATTTCTGTCAAAGCCGCATGGAACCGAAATTGCAGGTAATCCGGCAATATTTGCGGGAACAGTGCAAATATCCGTCATATATGTTTTTATTGGGTCGATTAAAGCTTCTCCTTTTTTATATGCCGTTACGGGAACAGAAGGTGTAAGGATAACATCACAGCTTTCAAATATTTTTTTGAAGTCTTGGATAATTGAATATCTTAAGTTTTGTGCCTTCTTATAATATGCATCATAGTATCCTGAACTAAGTACATAGGTTCCAAGCAGCATTCTTCTTTGCACTTCCTTGCCGAAGCCTTCACTTCGATTCTTGCATATCATTTCATCTATATCTTTGTAACTGTCTGTTTTATATCCGTATCTTATACCGTCAAATTTGCCTAAATTGGATGAAGCTTCCGCACATGAAATTATTAAATAAACGGGAAGGACTGCATGCAGATTAGGCACTTCAAAATGTACTATTTCAGCACCGGCATCTTGGTAACCCTTTATTGCTTCTTCTAAAGAGCTCTTTATATCTTCACTTATTCCTCCAAAAAATTCCTCTGCTATTCCTATCTTTAGTCCCTTAATACTGTTATTTAATTTGTCAAGGGTGCTGATTTTGCTTCCTATAGACGTAGAGTCCTTCGAGTCATATATTGATAGGGCATCATAAACTATTGCAGCATCCTCCACAGAATCAGTTATTGCTCCTACCTGGTCTAAGCTTGAAGCATATGCAACAACTCCGTATCGAGAAATCGTACCGTATGTAGGTTTAAAGCCTACCAATCCGCAAAAGCTTGCAGGCTGCCTTATGGAGCCTCCCGTATCGGAGCCTAAGCCAAATGCTGCCATATTCCCGGCTACTGAAGCAGCAGCACCTCCCGAGCTTCCTCCTGCCACATAATCTGTGTTGTGAGGATTCAATGTTGCCCCAAAGATTGATGATTCACAAGATGAACCCATGGCAAACTCATCCATGTTAGTCTTTCCTAAAAGCACAGAGTTTTGGTTCTTTAATATCTCGCAAACAGTAGCATCATAAATAGGATAATAACCTTGAAGCATCTTTGAGCAGCATGTTGTTTCAATATTTTTGGTTGATATATTGTCTTTAAGAGACATGGGAATACCTTCTAAGGGCATTAACTTTTCACCTGCTGCAATTCTTTCATCAACCTTTTTTGCAGTTTTAACTGCCTCTTCAGCCGTTACATTAACATATGCATTTATAGTCTTATTTTGTTTTTCAATATTGTTTAAATATTTTTTTGTCAGTTCAACACATGAAATTTCTTTTGCTTCTAATAATTTTTGTAGATATTTAATTCTGCTCAATTTTTCACCCCCTAAGGCTTTTCCTTATTACAAAATATCCGTTTTCTCCGCCTTCTCTGTTCTTTAAAATTTCATCCCTGTCATATGAATCTAAAACTATGTCTTCATTAAACGCATTTGAAATATTATTAATATTCTCAAATTCAACATCTGCAGTTTCAACAACATTGTTAATTGAATCTGCAAATTCAATAATTCTCGACATGTCTTCGCTCAGCTGCTCAATTTCATTTTCATCTACCGATAGTTTAGCAAGCTTTGCTATTTTCGAAACTTCTTCTTTCGTTATCATTTCATCACCTACCTCAATTTTATATGAACTTCTCTTAGTTGCTGTTCATTAACCTTGCATGGTGCATCTGTCAGTAAATCCTGAGCATTGTTGTTCATTGGGAATGCTATAACCTCTCTAATGTTATCTTCACCTGTAAGAAGCATTATTATTCTGTCAATTCCGGGAGCCATACCTGCATGAGGAGGTGCCCCGTATTTAAATGCATTGAACAAGGAGGTAAATTTAGTCTGCAGCTCTTCTTTAGTATATCCCGCTATTTCAAATGCTTTAATCATTATATCCAAATCGTGGTTTCTTACGGCTCCCGATGAAAGCTCAATCCCGTTACATACAATATCATACTGGAAAGCTATAATGTCAAGAGGATCCTTTTCCATTAATGAGCTTAGTCCCCCCTGAGGCATGGAAAAGGGGTTGTGTGTAAATGCAATATTACCTGTTTTCTCATCAACTTCATACATAGGAAAGTCAACAATAAAACACATTTCATACTTGCTTTCATCTATTAAATTAAGTCTTTTTGCAAGCTCAGTTCTTATTTGCCCGGCAAGCTTTGGTGCTTCTTCGATTGTATCTGCTATAAAAAACAATACGTCTCCCGGATTCAGCTGTGCTCTTTCAGCCAATTCCTTTCTGTCTTCCTGAGAAAGAAATTTATCAATGGGGCCTTGATATTTCATTTCATCATCAACCTTGATGTAGCCAAGCCCTTTCATGCCGATTTTAGTTGCAAATTCAAGCATATCTTGGAAAAAACGCTTTGGCTGGGATGAACAGTCAGGCACATTGATTGCTCTTACTGTTTTCTTCCTGAAAGGTGCAAAATCGGTTTCTTCAAACATATCGCTTATATCAATTATCTTAAGCGGATTTCTTAAATCCGGTTTGTCTGAGCCGTATATAAGCATGGCTTCTTCGTAAGGAATTCTTTTAAAAGGAGGTTTTGATACTTGTTTATCAGAATACTTCGTAAATGTTTCATACAATACTTCTTCCGCAACCGAAAAAACATCCTCCTGTGTTGCAAAAGACATTTCAAAATCAAGCTGATAAAACTCTCCCGGAGAGCGGTCAGCCCGAGCATCTTCATCTCTGAAGCAAGGAGCTATCTGAAAATACTTATCAAACCCGGAAACCATCAAAAGCTGTTTAAATATTTGCGGAGCCTGCGGCAATGCATAAAATTTTCCCGGATGCTTTCTGCTTGGTATAATATAATCTCTTGCTCCTTCAGGAGAAGAGGATGTTAAAATTGGTGTTTGGATTTCCAAAAAACCAAGTTCCGTCATTTTGTTTCTAATAAATGATATAACCTGTGAGCGAAGGATAATATTTTTTTGAACTTCCACATTTCTTAAGTCCAAAAACCTGTATTTTAATCTTAACTCCTCTTTTGTTTCCTTTGATGAGGTTACTTCAAAAGGAAGTAACTCTCTGACCTTACCAAGTACTGTTATGGTATCAGCTTCGATTTCAACAAATCCCGTATCAAGCTTTTTATTTATTGTATCTTCATCTCTTTCGGTAACAACTCCTGTAACACGGATTGCACTTTCCTTTGGTATTCCTTCCAATATTGCTTCATCTTCAACAACTACCTGCACAATACCGTATTGGTCTCTTAAGTCTGCAAACTTAACTCCTCCATGGTCTCTTACATTTTCAAGCCATCCTGATACTTTGACTTGTTTTCCTATATCACTTTCTCTTAATTCACCGCATGTGTGAGTGCGGTACTCATTTGCTCTCAGCATAATAATTTCCTCTTTCTATATTTATAATAATATTTTTTAATTTACAAATTTTATCGCCTTCGGTAAAACGCAGTCTCAATCACCAAATTATTTGCTCCCTTTGGTCGCATAATTTGGGATTTCGTTGCGGTTGACCTACCGCCATTTTTCCGAAAAAACACTCGGAAAAACGGGGTTAGGGCATACAAAAACTCCTCCATCCACAAGGGACGAAGGAGTTGAATTTCGCGGTACCACCCTAATTAGCATATACTTACATATAGGCTCTCTCAAAAGACACTGACATGTCTTTGCCGCTTTATCGCTCGGATGCGTTTGAGCCTACTCTTGCATATGCAATTTTGGTCAAAAGCTCAGGGATGTTCTTCCTTTATAATCATTGTAATAGACTTTCACCGGCGCTATCTCTCTGTGACTTTAATTATAAATTACTCTTCCCGTCATTGCTGTATATTTTCTGCTTTTTTATTATTATATACAAATTAAATTGTTTGTCAAGGTTTTTTTTGTTTATCTGCCGTTGCTGAAAATCAGCTCCTTGTCATCGGCTGTAACCTTAATTGTATCTGACTTCTGTATGGTTCCTTTGAGAAGCTCCTCAGATAATTTGTCTTCGATTTGTCTTCTGATTTCTCTTTGGAGCGGTCTTGCACCGAATACCGGGTCAAATCCTGCATCTGCCAACAGTTCCTTTGCCTTGTCATCAACCTGTATATGAATACTCATTTCGTCAAGGCGTTTTGATAAATTGTTTATCATCAATGATACAATTTGTTTTATATGCTCTATATTCAATGAATGGAACACTATTATTTCATCAATACGGTTTAAAAACTCTGGACGGAATGTTTTCTTTAATTCATTTAACACATTTTCCTTCATTTTTTCGTATTCATCTTTTTCTTCATTTGAAGCATTTGCGGCAAAACCAAGGGTTTTTTGTTTCTTAATGGTGCTTGCTCCAACATTGGATGTCATAATAACCACAGTATTTTTAAAGTCTACCGTTCTTCCCTTTGCATCAGTCAGTCGACCGTCGTCAAGTATTTGCAGCAAGATATTAAATACGTCCGGATGTGCCTTTTCGATTTCATCAAACAATATTACCGAGTATGGTTTTCTTCTTACCCTTTCAGTCAATTGGCCTCCGTCATCAAAACCAACATATCCCGGAGGTGAGCCTATCAATTTTGACACGGAATGTTTTTCCATAAATTCCGACATATCAACCCTTATCATTGCGTCCTCATCGCCAAACATAGCTTCTGCCAATGCTTTTGACAGCTCTGTTTTTCCTACTCCCGTAGGACCTAAGAATATAAATGAGCCGATTGGCTTTTTAGGGTCCTTTAAGCCAACTCTTGAACGTCTGATTGCTTTTGACAATGCTTCAACAGCCGGTTCCTGACCTATAACTCTTTTATGAAGAATTTCCTCCATATTCAGAAGTCTTTCTGATTCATCACCTTGAAGCTTTTTAACGGGAATACCTGTCCATTGAGATACTACATCGGCAATATCTTCGTAAGCAATTTTTATATCCTTTGAATTTTTTGCAGCCCATAATTTCTTTTGCTTATCCAGTTCATCTGACAGCTTCTTTTCTTCATCCCTTAATGACGCTGCTTTTTCAAAATCCTGATTGTTTATTGCAGTTCTTTTTTCAGTATCAATTTCTTTAATTTTGTCTTCCATTTCCTTTAATTCTTTAGGAGCAGTTGATGATTTTAATCTTGCCCTTGAAGCAGCTTCATCTATTAAGTCTATCGCCTTATCAGGCAGGAATCTGTCGGAAATATATCTGTGTGAAAGATTTGCCGCCGCATCTATTGCTTCATCCGTGATTGCAACCTTGTGATGTGCTTCGTATTTATCTCTTAATCCCTTAAGAATTTTAACGGTATCATCAACTGTGGGCTCTTCAACTATTATTGGCTGGAACCTTCTTTCAAGGGCTGCATCCTTTTCAATATGTTTTTTGTATTCGTCTATAGTAGTTGCACCCACAACTTGAAGGTCGCCTCTTGCCAATACGGGTTTTAAAATATTGGATGCATCTATTGCCCCTTCTGCAGCTCCTGCACCGATTATTGTATGCAGTTCATCTATGAATAATATAATATTTCCTGCTGCCTTTATTTCATCAATTGCATTTTTAAGCCTTTCTTCAAATTCTCCCCTGTATTTTGAGCCGGCTACCATCCCTGCCATATCCAAAGTAATTACACGCTTATCCTTCAATGTTTCAGGAACGCTGCCTTTTATAATTTCCTGAGCCAAACCCTCTGCAATGGCTGTCTTACCTACACCGGGCTCGCCGATTAAGCAAGGATTATTTTTAGTTCGTCTTGACAAAATTTGAATTACCCTTTGAATTACATCTTCTCTTCCGATAACAGGGTCTAACCTGCCTTCCTTTGCACGCTGATTTAAATCAGTGCCGTATTTATCTATAGTCTTAGTATTTGAGTTTTGCTGTGCCATACCGCCGTCAATATTCGGGCTGCCCGGTTCCTGACCGGTTCCGCCACCTTGCATTGCCATCAGCACTTCATTCTTTAGGTCCCTTAAATTTACAACTGATTTAATAATTTGCGCTCCTATGCCTTCGCCTTCCTCTATAAGTCCCAACAAAATATGCTCTGAGCCAACATAAGGCATTTTAAGCTGTGCTGCAAATTGACGCGCAAGCTCCAATATATTCTTGGTTCTTGGACTTATGGTAATGTATTCAGGTATAGAGTCACCCATACCGGTTGAATTTTTAATTATTTCTCTTACTTTATCAATATCTAATTTATCTCTTAGTAATTTCCCTGCAATACTTTCCTCTTCTATCATCAGTCCCAATAAAATATGTTCCGTACCAAGAACATTTTGTCTTAAGTTTTTTACTTCTTCTTGAGCAAAGGATAGTGCATTTCTTGCAGAATTATTTAATCCGCCCATCATATCTTTCATCTCCTTTTTGTATTATATATTTCAACGCAATAATTCACGTCTTATTATTTCTGCTCTTTTTTTATCTCTTTCTTTTGGTGAGAGTTCAGCTTCAATAGTTGAAATGTTGTTTGGCTGGCTCCAAATCATAAGCTGATAAATATTCTTACCCTTAACCATTGGAGTTATTCCCATTTCACTTCCAAGCTTAATAAGTGACAATAACTTCATTGCCTCATCCACCGATATTTTTCTTGCATTTGTAAGCAATCCGTATGCCCTGTAAAAATCATCTTCCAATTCATCATAATTATTCTTCAACAGGTGCTCTCTTGTGTTTTTTTCCTTATCAATAATTTGCATTACAATTTGAGTGATTTTATCAATTAAAGTTTCTTCAGAAACACCTAATGTTCCCTGATTTGAAATTTGATACAAATGACCTATTGAGCTTGTTCCCTCTCCATATACCCCCCTGACTGCAACTCCTAATTGGGAAACCCCGTATAGAAGTTTATCAATCTGATTTGTTATTGACAGTGCCGGCAAATGCAGCATTACGGATGCTCTCATACCCGTTCCTAAATTAGTGGGGCAGGCTGTAATATATCCTAATTCCCTGTCAAATGCATACTCAACATTTTCTTCAATAATATCATCCACTTCATTGCTTAATTTCCAGCATTCTTTCAAGGATAACCCGTCTTCTATGGTTTGAATTCTTATATGGTCTTCCTCATTTATCATAACTGCAGTTTTTTGGTCGGGACTTAGAAGAAATGCACCTACATCTCTTTTATTTGCCAATGCAGGAGATATAATGTGATTTTCAATCAATGAATTCTTCTTAACATCGGACAGCTCCTTCATATATGTCAGCTTGTAATCTTTATAATGCTTGCTTACTGCGTTATTAATTTCTTGAATAACACAGTTTGATTCTGCATTAGTCATATTTATGGGGAATTTGTAATTTTTTAAATTTCTTGCAAGTCTGATTCTGCTTGTTATTGCAATATCATTATTTTTCAAATTGCTCATCCCCCTTTTTATTCTCCAATTCGTAGATTTTATCTCTCAGTTCTGCCGCAAGCTCATATTCCTCCCTTTCAACAGCACCTTTCAAATCATTTTTCAATCTTTCAATATCCATTTGAACCTTGTAATCTCCGCCTGCCCTTTTAGGAATTTTCCCTGTATGCCTGTCATATCCCTGTATACTTTTTATTACAGGTCTCAACCTGCCCTTGAATGAATCAATGCAATGGCTGCAGCCGAATTTGCCTGTATCCCTGAAGCTTTCGTATGTCATGCCGCAATTTGAGCAGCCCTTTGCAGGTAAGTATGTTTTATTATTAAAAGAATTGTTCAGCATTGCAGAGAACAAATTCTCCATTGAAAAATTTGAGTTTAAAATTGTCTGGTTCTTTTTTGCACACTCTTCGCACAAATGACTTTCTGTCTTTTTTCCGTTAATTATGTGGGTTAAATGTACATTTGCTTCATTCTTGCCGCATTCGTTACATAACATATTTACCCCTCCAATCATTTAATAATCATTATTTTCTACGGATACTAATATCATTTCTTTTAAAAGATCAGCCCGCAGCCTATTTCTATCCTCATAAGCAACAATATTTAGAACTCTGTCGCTTAAAACACTTTGCATGATTGCTCTTTCACCTTCTGTTATTACTTCTCTTTCCAACAGTGCATTGACTAAATCAATTGATTTATTTAATGTAATACTGTCTCCTATTGTTTCATTCAATATACGCTTAAGTTCATCCTCCATTGAAGAGCGAACCTTAAAAATTCGTATATACCCGCCTCCGCCTCTTCTGCTTTCAACCACATATCCTCTATCATTGGTAAAACGAGTAGTCAGAACATAGTTAATTTGAGATGGAGAACAATCAAACTGCTGTGCTAATATATTTCTCTGAATTTCGATTGCATCATTATTGTTAGCATCCATTAATTCTTTTATGAAGCCTTCAATTATATCACTTAAATTTGACAATTCATCCCTCCTTACTTGGTCTATTTGTCTTGTCCTTAACTGCCTTTGACTTTGACTATCTTTGACCTTAAGATTATTTTAACACTTTTAAAAAAGAAATGCAAGGGGTTTTTTCAATATTATTTTAACCACCGGTTACACCTCGTAGGTGTAGTTTAAGTTTGCAAATCTAATTTAGTTTAACATTTGACCAATAAAACAGTGGCAAATGATAATACAGGACATAGAATACTAGGAAACAATTAATTTATTAAAGAGGTGATTATAAAAATGCAAGGTATGCACACACATGGTTTTGAAGGCCCTACTTCTATAAATGAAAATCACAGGCATTTTTACAACGGAATATCTTCTGCAGAACCCAATATTCCGGGACATGTTCATAATATATCTGCTACAACCACATTTAACAATGGGCACAGTCACAGCTTCAATGTAAACACGGCTCCCGCAATTTCCGTAAAACAAGGGCATATGCACCCGTATATGGGAACTACTACCTTTGACAGCGGGCATGTCCATTATTTTAGAGGCAACACTACAGTTTCAAGGTAAAAATTTTAAAATCGGCAGCATTTAATATGAGGCCGATTTTTTTGAAGCATCTTACAGTTCACTAAACAATAGAGATATGTACAATTGGATTACATCTATTAACATTTCTTCTTCTGTTCAGAAATATCATTGTTCTCCTGAACAAGAGAATTATAATCCAAAAAACAAGTATACCATTCCGGACAAATTAATCCGGGCTGTCCTTCCTGTCTTAAGCGGGCTTCGGTGAAATTATTGGTAGTAGGCATCATAACAGGGTCTCCCGGCATCCAATTAGCAGGTGTATAAACTGCCTTTTTTGTCTATTAGAAATTTGGGATGATATTTATCATTTTTCTATAAAAGGTTCTAAATGAGCTATTAATTGAATATTTCTATTTATCTCATTTCTAATTTTATCTTCAATTAAATGAATTAATTCATGTGAACACTCTACACTCATTTTTGGTTCTGTCATAATATGCATATCAACAAATAAAGCATTACCGTATCCCCTGCTGCGAATATAATGAGTATTTTTAACTTGCTCAAAGCCTAATACAATATCTTCAATCTTATTAATATCAATAGCTGCTTTATCAAGCAAGATGCCGCTGTTATCAATAAAGATTTCATATGATGCATGTATAATAAAACCAGCCACAATAAATGATGCAATTGAGTCAATTACAGAAGGCAGACCAAATTTTATACATATTAGAGTTATAAGCACTCCTATTGATACATAAATATCACTTCTTGTATGCATAGAATCAGAAATTAATATTTTGCTGTCTAATGTTTCCCCCTTTGCATATTCATATTTACTTACAAATATATTAATTCCTAACGTGAATAATAGTATTATAAGACTTTCTATTGTTATTTCAGGCAATATAGGATTTAAAATCCTATCAATTGCACTTGTAATTACTTTCACACCTATTATAAACAGCATTATTGAAATGAATAATCCAGCCAGCATTTCAAATTTTCCATGTCCATAGGGATGCTCTTTATCTACCGGTTTAGAAGCAAAATATATTCCAATTAATCCAACAATATTTGAAGAACCATCTGTTAAGGAATGAAAACCGTCAGCAGTCATACTATTGCTTTTTATAATATTCCCTATAACAATTTTTAATAAAGCTACTAATAAATTTGCAACTAAAATAATCAATAAAACTCTTTTAACTTTTTTATAATTATCATAATTCATGCAATCCCCCCTGTCATATAGCTTTTAACGGTTAAAAAAATCTGTGAAACTAAGATTTAGTCCCACAGATTATCTGCTGCCAAATGGCCCGGCATTGCCTGATCTATCAAATATTATTTTTATATATAATGATTAAGGCGTCAAAAGCAAT
>DNNJ01000237.1:0-120 GCA_003487955.1 Clostridiales bacterium
TTTGCAGGCATTAAGGATGTAAGCGTGGAGTTTAAAGACGGGCTCAATGTAATCCTCGGTTCAAACGAATCAGGAAAATCCACATTGGTTGAAGGAATTCATTCAGTGCTTTTCAAGCCC
>DNNJ01000237.1:468-1241 GCA_003487955.1 Clostridiales bacterium
TCTAAATTGACCATGCCAAATAAAATTGTAATAAAAAGCGACGTAAGCATCAATGACACCTTAAAGGATGTGTATATATACGGCGAAGGAACATACAGCAGCGTGTTCTTCCTGAAGCAATACTATCTTAAGGAAGCAATCAACAGGATAGTGCAAAACAAAGAAGCAACCGGCGAAATAAGCTCCTTGTTAAGAAGCACCATTATGGAGCTTGACGGAGTTTCGCTTGAAAGCTTAGGACAAAAAATACAGGATGAAATTGACACCTTACTAAAGAGATGGGACGTGGAAAGAAACTACCCGGAGAATAACAAAGGCATCAATAATCCATACAAGGTGGGATTTGGGCAAGTGGTTGAAAGCTACTACGCCAAGGAAAGAATAAAGCTTGAAATGGATAGAGCAGAAGAGGCTGAAAAGAAATTCAATGAAATCTGTATACATATTAAGAATACTGAAGAAAGAATTGAAGAGCTGAAGACCAAGAAAGAATCGATGGAAAGCTTAGAAAACGATGTAATCCAAAGGTCAATTCTTGAACCTCAAATTGAGCAGCTTAATAAGGATATATCAGCCCTTTCAAAGATAAACCAGGAATGGCCGAGAAGCGACGAAAGAGTAAAACAATTAACATCAGAACTTAAAAAACTTGAAGATAAATACAAAAAACTTGAAGAAGAAAAGGTATTATCAAAAAAAGTAGAAGAAAAAAATACACTGGAAAAAAACTTAGCGAAAGCAGATGAGATAAATAAAAAATTAAAAGAGCTTAT
>DNNJ01000237.1:1582-2059 GCA_003487955.1 Clostridiales bacterium
TGTAACCAAGGACTTGGAAGAGCCGCAACAAGTTAATGCAGGAGACAGCTTCAGTGCCAACGGGTTTATGAAGCTTCAGTCAGAAAACCTTATAGAAATTGAAATCAAATCAGGAGACATTGATTTTAATGAAATAAGAATGAAATACGAGAATTATAAGAAAAACTATGAACAGCTGTTAAAAAAGCTTGAAGTAAAGAATCTTGAAGAAGCGAAGCTTAACAAAGAGAAAATAGATAACCTGAATAGGTCCTTGGAATCATGCAATTTGCAGAAAAGCCAATATCTTGGAGAATTAAACTATGAAGAATTAAAAGACAAGATAAAAGAATTTGGAGACCTTTCGCTTGTTCGAAGCACCATAATTATTGAATCCGATATGAATGCTGTAAATAAAGAAAAAATAGAGCTGTTTTCAGAAAAGAAATTATTGGAAAGCAATATTAATAAATGGGTTGCAGAATACAAGGATTTAGA
>DNNJ01000237.1:2348-5795 GCA_003487955.1 Clostridiales bacterium
GAATACAGCTCAGCTGATGAATTCAGGACAATATTAACACAAACCAGAAGCAGCCATGGTAATTTAATAAATACCTTGGCAAGCCAAAAAGAAGAATACTATGAGCGTGAAAAAGAATTGCCCGAATCAACATACGAGGAACTGTCCGAATCACTATTACAAGCAGAAATCATGTTTGAAAAAAGATTAGAAAAAGGAAAAAGACTGTTAAAGATTCAGAAAGACTTTGAAAATATCAAGCTTAAAATGGATGAACAATCATTTGTTCCTGTAATTACTGCCTTTTCCGGTTACTTGAATTTACTTACAGACGGCAGTTACAAAGCTACGGATATAGATGATGATTTCAATTTAAAATTGGAAAATGAAAACAATACAATCATGCCCCTTAATCTTTTGTCATCAGGAACATATGACTGTGTGGCATTAGCCTTAAGATTAGCAATAGCAGAATATATATTAGGCGATAATAAGGGATTTTTGATACTTGACGACTGCTTAGTAGACTTGGATCCAAACAGAAAAGAAACGGCAGTAAAACTCATTAGCCAATTTGCAAAAAAACATCAAGTCATATTTACCACCTGCAGTCCGGATACTGCTGCTCTCCTCGGAGGATATTTAATAAAAATATAATAAATTTTAGCAATAAATATTAATTTGGCTATCGACTCTCCTGCTAGAGGATGGAGAAACACCACGTGAAAGCTATATTGACGGCATTTGGAATAAAGAAAGTGAAGAAGAGTGGCTTACTGAAATTCAAATACCGGTTGAAACAAAATAAGCAAGTTTTAACGGTTAGTAAAAAATCTCCCTGAATTGTCTAAAATACAATTCAGGGAGATTTTCCACATATAGATTTATTGTTTATAAGAAGGAATAAATATTCCACTATAAAATATTATTAATATTATCTTGTTATTTACAATATCCTTATATCGTAGTATAATTATGATATAATAAAGGCAATATAAAAGCATAAGAATACTATTGAATTGAGGTGATTACATGATTTATATAAAACCATCTGCTGCAATAAGAAATAACTATAATGAAATTTCACAACTATGTAAAGAAACTGAACAGCCAGTGTATCTAACAAAAAATGGAGAAGGCGATTTAGTTGTTATGGATATTAAAGCATTCTCTAAGCGCGAAAGCATGTTAAAACTGAGAGAAATCCTTATTGAAGCTGAAGAAAGCAGAGTTCGTGGAGATAAATGTTATACTATTGAAGAAGTTTCTGACCTGATGGAAAAAGCTATTAAAGAGGTCGGAAATGAATGATAAACTATACAAAGTAATAATAACTTCTGAGGCGGCTGATATGCTTATATCGCATTCTCGTTTTATTGCTAATGTCAGTGAAAAAGCTGCTATACAATTTGTTAAAGAATTTAATAATAAAACAAAATCTCTAGAAATATTTCCTGAACGAAACTCATTAGTGTTTGATTCTATGATACCGGAAGGGAAATATCGTAAACTTGTTATTTCTAAGAGATACTTACTTATTTATCAAATAAAAGGCGAGTATGTATATGTTGATGCACTATTAGACTGCAGACAGGATTATAAATGGCTATTATAAAAGAATTCTTAGATATTAATGACCTTACAGATTAATTATTATATTATTTTTTCTTAAGAAATCATTTCCTGCGATAACGTAGTTTTGTATAATAAAAAAGTATATTTTGGAGGGAAAGATGAGCATTTTTGAATTAACAAGGGATTACGCAAAACAATTAGACAAGGATGATAAACTGGCAAAATTTAAGGAACGCTTTTATATAAATGAGGGCGAAATTTACATGGATGGCAACTCTTGTGGTTTATGCAGCATAGATGCCGAGGAAACATTGATGGAAGCTCTTAAGGCGTGGAAAAAATTAGGGATAGGCATTTGGACTAAAGGGGGATATTTTTTATATCAGGATAAATTGGGGGAAATGATGGCACCGCTTATAAATGCTGACTCGGAAGAAGTTACATGCGGTAATAGTACTACCGTAAATATTCACCAGTGCATACTTACTTTCTATCACCCCACACCCGAGAGAAATAAAATTATTATGGATGATATTAATTTTCCAAGCGATAAATATGCTGTATACAGTGATATAAGAGCTAAAGGATATGATCCTGATGAAAGCTTGAAGGTAGTAAAAAGCAGGGATGGAGAAAATATTTACGAAGACGATATAATAGAAGCGATGACCGATGATGTTTGTTTAATATTGCTGCCGGCAGTTCTTTACAGGTCTGCTCAGTTAATAGATATGGAAAGAATATCAAAGGAAGCACATAAAAAAGGAATATATGTAGGATTTGATTTATGCCACTCAATTGGAGTTGTACCTCATAATTTTAAACAAATTGATCCTGACTTTGCCATATGGTGCGATTATAAATACCTAAATGGAGGTCCCGGTGCTATTGCAGGACTTTATATTAATAAAAAGCATTTTGAAATGAAACCCGGGCTTGCGGGGTGGCAAGGGAACAAAAAAGAAACTCAGTTTAATTTATCCCAGGAGTTCGAACATGCTGCATATGCAGGGGGGTGGCAGATAGGTACTCAACCTATTTTATCTATGGCACCAATTGAAGGAGCATTAAAAATAACTAATGAAGCCGGTATTGAAAATATAAGAGAAAAGTCATTGAAAATCACAGAATATTTGATGTTTTTAATAGACAAAAAGCTTGTAAAATATGGTTTTGGCATAGGAAATCCAAGGGAAAACTCCTCAAGAGGCGGTCATGTTGCATTAACACATGCCGATGCATTAAGAATTAATGAGGCATTTAAAGCAAATAGTATAATCCCCGACTTCAGATACCCGAATGTTATAAGTTTAGCACCTGCTCCGCTATATGTTTCTTATGAAGATGTATATGAAATGGTGGAAAGAATTATAAAAATCATGGAAAACAAGGAATATGAGAACCTTGTTAATCATGAAGAATTAAATAGTTTGGTCAAGTAATCATAAATATAAATTCCTGTTCCTGTTAAAAAAGGTTATTTATCAAGTTATTTAACATAAATTATTTGCTTGCGCATTGACCACAATAATGCTATAATGATGTACAAAAGGAGGTGTTTTAATGCCAAGAATTAGACCTATTACTGACTTAAGAAATACAAATGAAATATCTGAAATTTGTCATGAAAAAAACGAACCGGTATTTATAACAAAAAATGGTTATGGCGATTTAGTTATAATGAGTATTGAAACTTATGAACAAATGATACAAGTGATAGAAACAGATACTGCAATCGCAGAGGCTGAAGCGGAGTATAAATGCGCAGATGATCTTTTAGATGCTAAAGAAGTTCTAGATTCTTTAAGGAGGAAGCATTTTGAATAAGTATAAGGTTAAACTACTTCCTAAAGCATACCGTGATTTAGAACAAATATATAGGTATATATCTGA
>DNNJ01000130.1 GCA_003487955.1 Clostridiales bacterium
AAAGGAACACAAATCATCCTTTCCCCCAAAGAGATGTACAGCCAGATAGCCACTGTTATCGAAACATTGCAACAGCAGAAAAAGACAATTACCGGAACAGTTGTTGATGAATCAGGACAATCCATTCCTGGTGTTTCGATTGTGATTAAGGGGACTTCTACCGGGACTATTTCAGATGTAGATGGGAATTTCGTGATAACAGGAGTATCTGAGAATACAGTGCTGGTTTTTTCATTTGTGGGAATGAAAATGCGTGAAGTTTTGGTTGAGAAACAAACTCAGTTGAAAATAATAATGTCTGAGGAAAGTGTTGGATTAGAAGAAGTTGTAGTAACAGCACTCGGCATTCAAAAAGAAAAGAAAGCACTTGGATATGCTGTGCAAGAAGTAGATGGGGAAGATTTTAAGAAAGCAAAGGAACCCTATTTTGCGAATATGCTTACCGGTAAAGTAGCAGGTTTAACAGTGTACAACAATACAAATTTATATAATTCTTCAGCCGTAAAACTTAGAGGTGAGAATGCTTTATTGATTGTTGATGGAGTAATGCAAGACAATTCAAACTTTTGGGACATTACTTCCGATGATATTGAAAACATAAGTATCCTTAAAGGCGGGACTGCTTCTGCATTATATGGTTCTGCAGGGAAATATGGTGCAATAATGATAACCACTAAACGTGGAAGCAAATTTGGTACTCAAGTTGAAATTAACTCTACAACTACATTACAGTCCGGATTTATTAGAATACCAAAAGTACAATCAACATATGGAGCTGGTTTAGGTGGAGAATATAGATATATAGATGGCACTGGTGGAGGATCGGAAGGTGGTGGTTATATTTGGGGTCCAAAATTAGACCAATTAGATCCTAACACGGAAAGCGGTTTTGTAGAAATCGTACAATGGAACAGCCCAATTGACCCGGAAACGGGTGAACGAATTCCTATTCCATGGATTTCAAGAGGAAAAAACAATCTCGAGAATTTTTTTAGAACCGGAGTATTATCAACTAATAACGTAAACGTAACAGGAGTTGGAGAAAAAGGAAGTTTTAGAGTATCAGGGTCTAATAGTTATCAAAGAGGTATTATTCCAAGTTCTGAAGTAAATATTGCTAATTTTTCTTTGGCAGGTAAGCATAAATTAACTGATAAGCTCGATGTTGATGCCTCTATAACCTATAACAAACAATTTACTGATAATTATTCCATATCAACTTATGGGTCATCAAGTGTATTTTACAATATCGTTAACTGGACTGGTGCTGACGTTGATATAAGAGATGCCAAAGACTACTGGGAACCCGGAAAAGAAGGTGTTCAACAAAGGTATTATAATACATCGTGGTATAATAACCCATATTTTTTGGCGAATGAAGTTAAAAATGGATATCGGCAAGATAGAACATCTGGTCAGGTGAGATTTGATTATAGTCTTTTTAAAGATTTTAAGATAATGGTTAGAAGTGGTTTTAATTCAACAATGGAGGTTTATGAATACAAAGAACCAAAGAGCTTTATTGGTAGTGGTGTATCAAAAGGAGATTATCAATTGTCGAACTACAACAGATTTACGATCACCACTGATGTAATTGGCACATATAATAAACAGGTAACAGATGCCGTTGAATTTACAGCAACAATTGGAGGAGCAACCCATTTCAACCAATACTATAGTGCTGCTGTAGGTACTGATGGATTAGCAATACCTGAATTATATTATATTGGTAATTCATTGAGTGAAAAATCAGGAAGCAGTTATCAATCAAAATATAAAACGAATAGCGTTTATGGCACATTAGACCTAAACATTATTAATACTTTTTATCTTGGTTTTACTGGAAGACGAGATAGGGTTAGTACTTTACCTGTCAATAATAATTCCTATTTCTACCCTTCAGTGTCTGGATCTATTGTTATGTCAGAATTACTTGACTTACCAAATTATTTCAATTTTTTCAAATTGCGAGGATCATGGTCTCAAGTCTCTTCCGGATCATTGCCGGGTGGTACTTATGGTCATATTGAAGCATATAATATGGGTGTTAACTGGAAAAGCACACCTTCTTTATATTTCCCCGGCAACAGATTGAATCCTGATATAAAAGTTGAAACTGCCAACACATGGGAGATCGGTCTGGATGCTCGTTTTTTCAAGGGTAGATTAGGAATAGATGCAGCCTATTATCAAGTATTAAATTATAACTCAATTCACTCTGTTCCTGTTTCATCAGCATCAGGTTATAATACAAGACTTGAAAATGCTCATGAATATTTAAGAAAAGGTGCAGAATTAACTGTAACGGCAAAGCCAATAGTTACACGAGATTTCAATTGGGAAATATTAGGAAACTGGGGATATAACAGAAAATATTTGCACAAAATATTTGGAGGAGCTGATCGAATTGGATATTTGTTTAAAGGTGATAGGGCAGATAGGATATATGGACTTGTTTACGAAAGAACACCGGGAGGACAAATAATATACTCTGAAAATGGGATGCCAAAAACAGATAGTTATTATAGATTTATTGGTAATTTCTACAATGATTGGGATTTTGGAATAGGTAATACATTTACTTATAAAAATTTATCAATGCATATAGCATTTGATGGTAGGGTTGGAGGAACAACATGGTCAAAAGTCAACCAAGCTCTCTACTGGGGTGGAAAACATCCTGATACAGTGAACGAACATCGTGATCTTTCAAACCAAGGTATTGATAGCTATATTGGAAAAGGAGTTGTTGTTGTTGAAGGAGAGGCAAAATATGATAACCTTGGAAATATAATTGAAGATACAAGAGTGTATGCACCAAATACAAAAAAGGTAGATTACAGCACATGGGTAAGACATTTTTATAATTCGGGCAACTCTTGGGAAACATCTTATTATGACGCAACATTTGCAAAATTAAGGGAAATAACACTTAGTTATCAATTTCCTAGAAGAATAATCCAAAATACATTCTTAAAATCTGCTACGATATCATTGGTTGGTCGTAATCTTTATATATGGTCTTCTATGCCAAATGATGATCCTGATGTAGATCCTATGTATATGGACGGTAATGCAATGCAAACTCCATCAACAAGAAACTACGGAATTAATATTAACATAACTTTTTGAAAACAATTATGAAAAAATATATAATTATCAAATTAAACGTATCAAGTATTTGTGTGTTATTAATTTCAACACTGCTTGTATTTAATGTGAGTTGCTCGGATTTTGAGTCATTTCAAAAAGACCCTAACAGGGCAACTGAAGCTTCACCGGCTCTTTTGTTAACAGGAATAAGTGTTAATGCTTTTAGCGTAATTACAACTGAAGTTTTAGCGCCTTGTAGAATGATGGTAAATACTGAAGGAGTCTGGAACGCTCAATATTTTTATTGGCAAAGAGCTGGATTTGGGGGATATGATCAACTTCGCCAGGTGAAAAAACTACAAGAAGAAGCAGAAAGAACCGGAGAAGAAAACTACATAGCCTTAGCCTACTTTTTCAAATCATGGTATACATATAATCTAACGTTAACCTTTGGTGATATTCCATACAGTGATGCAATGAAAGGTGATGAAGGTAATTTTAATCCAAAATACGATAGGCAAAAAGATGTTTTTATCGGGATTCTAAATGATTTGAGAACAGCTCAAGAATTACTTTCGGAAGAAAAAGGAAATATAAATGGTGATGTAATATTTGATGGTAATCTTCAAAAATGGAGAAAAGCCATAAATTCATTCAGGCTAAGAGTTCTTATGACTCTTTCTAAAAAAGAAAATGATCAAGATCTAAAAGTCGTTCAGGAGTTTAATGAAATTTTCTCAAACTCAACTAAATATCCAATCTTTACAAGTAATGATGATAATGTTGAATTAGAATTTATTGATAAAGAAGGTAATAGATATCCATATTTTGAAACAAAAAGTTTTCATACAGCTTATTACTTGGAAGAGTCATTCATTGATAATTTAAAAGAAAGAAAAGATCCAAGACTTTTCATATATGCCCGTCCTGATGAAAACGCTGTAAAGAGTGGTCTTTCAAGAGATGATTTTAATGCTTACAGCGGATTAAAAGGTAGTGATGCTATTTCTACGAATGTAGAAAGAGTAGCCAATGGAGAAGGATCAAGAATAAATGAACGTTATTTCCAGGATCCAATAAATGAACCTAGTGTTGCACTTAGTTATGATGAGATAGAATTCACACTTGCCGAGGCTGCATCCAGAGGTTGGATTCAGTCGGATGCTGAAACACACTACAAAAATGGAATTAAAGCAAGTATGAGATTTTACTCGATAGATGATCAGCGTATTGTAAACTATCTTGCAGAACCTAATGTGATATTTAGAAAATCAAATGCTATTGAAATGATTGTTACTCAAAAGTATTTTTCTTGTTATATGAGGCTTGGATGGTTACCTTTTTACACACATTTAAGAACAGGTTTCCCTTATTTTAATAACGATGGAGCTGGAATATTAAATAATGGCAAACTGCCGAAACGTTGGATGTATCCGGAGAGCGAATACCTCTACAACAAGGAAAATGTGGAACAAGCTGTTAAAGACCAAGGATTCACTAAAGACGACATTAACGAAACACCATGGATTTTTCAAGATTAAAAACTTTAAAGTTTACGATAAAATGAAAAAATATATACATTTATTACTTTTAAACCTGCTCATAATAGTTTTTACTTCATGCTCAAATAATGACAACAATATTAACGATCCAATTTTTGAATTTGTCGCATTTGAGAAATTTAATGTATCCCTTGATGAAGTAGGTAATACAGAGACTCCTTTTGAAACAAAAGCAAAGCTATTAGTTTTTAAACCATTTGAGACAGAAACTGAAATAACTTTCAAAGTTAAAGGAGTTAACTGTGAGGAAGGTGTCGATTTTACAGTTCAACCCGAGTCGGGTAAATTGGTAATTAAGCCTGGTGAATATTTATCCAACTCATTAAAAATATTCACGATCGACAATGAAGAGCAGAATGATAAAAGAACTATTGAAGTTGAAATAACCGGAATAAACCAACCTGATATAAAAATCGGACTTGGTTTGACAGACATTAAAGGCAACAAAATTATTGCTTCTATAGTAGATGACGATATTATAGCTTCGGGTATTCAGATATTTGAAGGTAGTTTGAATTGTTCAAGTATTGGCAGTAGTGGCTACGGAGGTACATCTTTAACAACAGCAACTTTAAATGGAAATGATATTACAATTAAAGGAAACTTAATTAATTATTCTACATTTCCTGATCAAACCATGACTTTAACTTTTGTTCCGGATAATGCAGAAGCCACATCAGGAGTGATAAAATTTAACAGTCAAGTTGTAGGAGTCGATAAAGATGGTTATCAATATCAATACAGGCCAACTGATAACAATGGTACATATGATGCAGAAGACGGAGTTATACGTTTCTCACTTTATATATATTACGAATCAAAAGGAAATTGGACTTATTGGTACGAAGATGAACTTTTGATCGAAGTACCTTAACAGTAATATTTTAAGTTTAACAATAAAATGATAAAAATGAGAAGAACATTATTTTATATACTCTTTATCTGCCTTTTCATAACGCATATAGATGCTAAAACACGTAAGGCTGTATTTATAATCGTTGATGGTGTACCTGCTGATCAATTAGAGAGATTGAAGCCAACTGCAATTTTTGACATCGCTTCTACAGGCGCCTATGCACGTGCATATACCGGAGGAGAGGTTGGCTCATACACCGAAACACCAACTATTTCTGCTCCGGGATATACCAACCTTATAACTGCTACATGGGCTTACAAACATAATGTCAGAGGTAATTCCGACCTGAAACCTAATTATAATTATTGGAATCCTTTCAGAATAGCTAAGGAGCAAAACAGAAATTATAAAACAGCCATTTTCTCAAGCTGGGAAGACAATCGAACTGTATTGGTAGGAGAAGGAAAAGATGAGACAAACAATTTACACATAGACTATATTAAAGATGGCTATGACAATGATACTGTTCGTTTTCCAAAACAAAAAAACGACTTGCAAATT
This sequence comes from Clostridiales bacterium, assembly GCA_003487955.1. GTDB lineage: Bacteria > Bacillota > Clostridia > Tissierellales > Sedimentibacteraceae > Sedimentibacter. The sequence goes on from DNNJ01000130.1 coordinate 6,073, forward strand.
TTCAAAATAGATGAATTAGTCTCCAAAGAAGCAGCAAACTGTATCAGAAATGAAGCTCCCGACTTGAGCTGGGTGTATTTGTGGTACACAGATGATGCAGGTCATATATATGGTAATAGTGATTATTTTGACGAATATGTAATAAAAGCAGACCGTCAAGTAGGACGTATTTGGGAAGCAGTTAAATATAGGGAAGCCAATTTTGATGAAGAGTGGATGATAGTAGTTACTACAGATCATGGACGTACTGATAACGGGTATGGCCATGGTGGTCAATCAGAAAGAGAAAGAACTACTTGGGTATCTACCAATATAGAAGTAAATGATTATTTCAACTCTAAACATCTCGCCATTATTGACATTGCACCTAGTATATACAGATACATGGGTTTTTCTATACCTGAGGCAGTGAAGTGCGAACAAGATGGAATATCTTTTGTTGGAAAAACTGATATTTTCAATCTTGTTTCAAAAACAGATTTAGATAATAATTCAGTTACTCTTTCATGGGATTTTTTTACAAAAGACATCCCTGTAGAAATTTACGTTTCAACTACAAACAATTTTAAAGAAGGGAGAAATGATGAATGGATTAAAATTGCATCTACAAGGAGCGATAAAAAAGTATATACTATTGACCTAAACGCTCTGCCCTCCTCAAGTATATATAAGTTTGTTTTGAAATCTCCAAATACTCATTTAAATAGGTGGGTTATAAAATGAATCAAAAGGACATTTGCCTCCACTGCGGTGATGAGTCACAATGTGAGGTAACTGGACTGAAAAACGCTTGGAGGGTAATGAGAGGGAATTAGGAGGGACATTCGTGCCTGCTACTCCCACTCTTCTCCCATTCAACTCCCATTTTTATGGGAGTTGCGCTTTCTTATGTTAAGCCAATGTTACTCCCTATTTCTGTCGATGATCCCGCTCAATCGATCTATTCTGAATCGATGACTGTCAGCCCGGCAACTGGCTATTCGATTTCCGGACGGATGGTATCCCCCGATTAATTTATTGAAAATAACAGGTATTCAAAAAAATTTATATATGATTATCCGCAGTTATTCCTAAAGAATTTAGCGGGAAAAAGTTATAAATAGGGTCTGCTGAATAATCGATATTTGTGCTGAAAATCAGTAAATTAATTGATCTAAAATTTGCATATCTGCAAGATGTTGAGTATTTTTACTTCATAATCCTTGCATTTTATGATAC
>DNNJ01000135.1:0-355 GCA_003487955.1 Clostridiales bacterium
ATTTTGCTTGATACATTCCTTTGTTTTCCATATACTTGAATATAGCTTCTCCATGCTGCTGCTCTTCTTTTTGAATATGGTTCAGGATATTTCTTACCTGAGGATCTCTAAATTCAAATATTGCGGAATTATATGCACCGGATACATACTTTTCAGTCATAAGCATATCAGTACAAAGGTCTTTGTCGGAATTGCTGAAGCCTGAATTTCCTTGAGATTGAAATGACTGCTGACTGCCTGACTTCATCTGACTGCTTGACTGCTGACTGCTTGACTGCTGGCTGCTTGATTGCTGACTGCCTGACTTCATCTGCATCTGACTGCCTGACTGGCTTCCTGATTGCTGACTGCCTGA
>DNNJ01000135.1:582-1783 GCA_003487955.1 Clostridiales bacterium
TTCCTGATTGCTGACTGCCGGACTGTTGCCCGCTGGATTGTTGCTGACCGCTTGATTGACTCATTGATGGCATTTGACCCTTTAAAAGCTGGTCAAGAGTGTTATAATGTTCCTGCTCTTTTTGACCGTTTTGTTGGAAAATGCTTTTCAATTCAGAACATGATGCCATGTTGGCATAGCTTGAGTACTTTTGGACACAAATTTTTTCATGGTTTTTCTGATCTTCTAAAAGATAAGTTTCTTTAGTTGTAAAATTCATTTGAACACCTCCGATTATTATTATTTTCAAAATATAAAAATATATCCGCTAAAAAAGTATTTGAATTTAATATTTGCTTGAATAGCGACAAATGGCGACAAATATAGAAAGAGAAGGCATTTGGAAGATGAAAGATAAAAGTTACAGAAAAACAAAACTGACAAATGGTAGAGATTTTTATAAAAAACAAATTAAGGCTTAGCACAAAAAAGGCGCTGATTTTTTTCAGCGCCTGCACATTAAATTTTTTTATTCTTTTGCTTTTATTTTATCTTTTTCCGCTGTGAAGAATTCTTTTGTCAACCTAAATACAACCGGGCTCAGCAATAGAACTCCTATCAAGTTCGGGAAGGCCATCAGAGCATTTAATGTGTCTGCCAAATCCCACATGAATGTAAGTCCGCCTACAGATCCTACTACAACTGCTACAACCCATAATATTCTGTATGCCATTATCGGTTTTGTTCCAAGCAAGTATTCAACACATCTTTCACCGTAGTATTCCCAGCCTATAATTGTTGAATATGCAAACAATATAAGACCGACACTTACTATGTACTTGCCTATTCCCGGAAGACCTACATCAAATGCAGTTGCAGAAAGAACCGCTCCGCTTTGTCCATTATCCCAAACACCGGAAACCAAAATAACAAGAGCTGTAATAGAGCAGATTACAATTGTATCCATAAATACTTCGAATACTCCCCACAATCCCTGACGAACAGGGTGGTCTGTAGTTGCAGCGGCGTGTGCTATAGGAGCGCTTCCTAAGCCTGCTTCGTTGGAGAAAATACCACGTGCAACTCCGTAACGGACTGCCATCATCATAGTTGAGCCTGCAAAACCTCCTACTGCAGCTGTTCCTGTGAATGCATAACCGAAAATCATTGAAAAAGCATTAGGCAGTTTGTCGGCATTAGCTATAATCACCCAAAGACCGCC
>DNNJ01000135.1:2093-4031 GCA_003487955.1 Clostridiales bacterium
AACACCTGTAACGATAGGAGTTACATGGAATGTTCCTTCCATTGCAAAGGCAACTGAGTTTGATTGAACCATACAACCTATACCAAAGGATGCTAAGGCACCGAATGATGCAAACAAAACGGCTAACCATTTCCAGTTTTTACCCAGCCCGTTTGTAATGGAATACATAGGACCGCCTACAAAACGGCCGTCCGGAGTTACTTCCCTGTAGTTTACAGCTAAAACAACTTCTGCAAATTTTGTTGTCATACCCATAACTGCAGCAAGCCACATCCAAAATACCGCTCCAGGGCCTCCAAGAGCTATTGCTGTAGCAACTCCGGCGATGTTACCTGTTCCGACTGTTGCTGCAAGAGCTGTTGCAACTGCCTGGAATGCCGTAACTTCACCCTCTCCTTTATGTTCTTTTGTGAACATTTTAAGTAAAGTGTTCTTCATTATGTAGCCTAATTTTGTAATAGAGAAAAATTTAGTCATGACTGATAAATAAGTTCCGGTTCCTATAATTAAAACAATAATTAAAGGCCCCCACACTATGCCGTTAACAGCACTGTTGATTTTCATCAATGTTTCCAAACAAATCCCTCCATTCGGATTATAAATGATAAACGTTTTCAATTTTAGTATTTAAGTATTAGAACGATTATAAAATTATATTAAATATTAAAATATTAAAACGTTTTCAATAAATATTATATAAGATTTTAAAAATAATTCAACTAAAATTATTACAATTTTTGTGTTATTTATTTCATAATTGATTTACTATTTTGAGAAAGATTTTGTTCCTGAATGCTTCAAATTTATAAAGATAATATTTGTGCTTAAAAGCAACAAATAGGGGTATCAATATATTATAAATCAATCAGTAGGAGGATAAAATGAAAATATATGATTTTACAGTAAAGGATATGGAGAATAACGATGTATCCCTATCATGTTATAAGGGTAAGGTATTGCTTGTGATAAATGGTGCCACCGGCTGTGGTTTTACACCTCAATATGACGGACTTCAAAAGCTTTATGATAAGTATGCTCACGAAGTATTTGAAATTTTAGACTTCCCAAGCAACCAGTTCCTTGGGCAGGCTCCGGGTACAAATGAAGAGATAGCAAATTTCTGCAGGTTAAATTTTGGAACGGAATTCAAGCAATTTTCAAAAATAGAAGTTAACGGTCCTAATGAGGAGCCCTTGTACAAATATTTAAAAACAACAACCGAAGAATTCAGAAATCAGGAAAGTGTAGATTTTTACAATAGGGTTAAAAAACATACTCCCGGAATAAAGGAGAATGATATAAGGTGGAACTTTACGAAATTTCTCATAGACAGAGAAGGAAATGTTGTTGCAAGATTTGCACCGAATATCACTGCTGAAGAAATTGACGAGCATATAGAATGCTTACTTCGAAATGAAGAAATTGAAATTGCATGCCATCCGGATTTTTCACAGGGCTGTATTTAAGCAATCCGGGCGACAATAAAAAGATTTTCTGTGTTAAAAAAAGGCACTGAGCTTTATCAGCGCCTTAATTTTACCTTATTCTATTAATCCGCTTTTTTCTCTTTAGCAAAGAATTCTTTAGTAAGCCTGAATACAACAGGGCTTAACATGAGAACCCCTATTAAGTTCGGGAATGCCATCAGACCGTTTAATGTGTCTGCCAAATCCCACATAAATCCCAAACCACCTATAGCGCCGACTACTACGGCTACTACCCATATTAATCTGTATGCCATTATTGGCTTTGTTCCTGCCAAGTATTCAAGACATCTTTCACCGTAATATTCCCATCCTAAAATTGTTGAGTATGCAAACAGTATAAGACCAACACTTACAATGTATTTACCTATTCCGGGAAGGCCTACATCAAATGCCATTGCTGAAAGAACTGCTCCTGATTCTCCTGATTCCCATACACCTGTAACTAATATGG
>DNNJ01000135.1:4342-7675 GCA_003487955.1 Clostridiales bacterium
GCCTCGTTAGTAAAAATACCACGAGCAACACCGAAACGAATTGCCTGCATCATAACTGTGCCTGCAAAACCGCCGACAGCAGCCGTACCTGTGAATGCATTGCCGAAAATCAGTGAAAATGCATGGGGCAATTTACCGGCATTTGCTATTATTAACCAAAGCCCGCCTATAATATAAAGTGCTGCCATGAACGGAACTAATTTTTCGGTGAAAGCACCGATTCTTTTAATACCGCCAACAATAACAACTGCTGTTAAAATGGCTAAAGCTATACCTGTAACTAATACCGGTATACCAAATGTAGATTCTGCCGAAAGTGCAACAGAGTTTGACTGAACCATACAACCGATACCAAAGGAAGCTAATGTTCCAAATGTTGCAAATATCACAGCAAGCCATTTCCAGTTCTTCCCGAGACCGTTTGTAATGTAGTACATTGGACCGCCTACAAAACGACCATCTTCTGTTTTCTCCCTGTAATTAACGGCCAATACAACTTCTGCAAATTTTGTTGTCATACCCATTATTGCAGCAAGCCACATCCAAAATACTGCTCCCGGACCTCCAAGAGCTATTGCCGTAGCAACACCGGCGATGTTTCCAGTTCCGACTGTTGCAGCAAGAGCTGTGGCAACAGCCTGGAATGCTGTAACTTCTCCTTCACCCTTGTCGTCTTTTGCAAACATTTTAAGTAAGGTGTTTTTTAGTATGTAGCCTATTTTTGTAATAGAGAAAAATCCAGTCATGATTGATAAATAAGTTCCGGTTCCTATAATTAAAATAATAATTAGAGGACCCCACACAATGCCGTTAACAGCGCTGTTGATGTTCATTAGTGTTTCCAAAGTATCCCTCCATTCAAATTGTTTTAAATACTTAAACATATTCCTATTAAAGTATTTACATTTTAAAACGTTTTATACAAAGTTATATTCCAATATAAAACGTTTTCAAATAATATTATACAATATATGGACAACTATTTCAAGAATTAATTCATTACATTTAGTGATATTTAATTCATAAACATGTAACTATTTAGAGAAAATTTGAAATTTTAGATTCGAAAAGTATTATACTCTTATTAAATGATTAACTTATACCATTAGTCAAAATTTGACAAAATTTGCTAGTGGTAAAGATGAGGATGTTGGAATTCCAATGCATTTTATTAATAAGTAAATTGAGCTTATTGTATAATAATTAAAAAAATCAAGAACATAAAACAGTGTGTTATTTAGACTTTTGCAAGTTAGAAAAATAGAAGTGCAAAATAGAAAAAAGCAATTGCTATCTTCTATTTTGGTTCTATAGTAATTTTACCATCTTTCATTGTAATTATTTTTTGTGCTATTTCATCTGCAAATGCATTATCGTGGGTAACAATAATTATTGCGATACCCTTTGAAGATAAATATCTGATTATTTTTGATATTTGACCTCTTGTTTGTTCATCTAAGGCTGATGTAGGTTCATCAAAGCACAATACGGAAGGGTTTAACATGCATGCTCGTGCTATTGCCACACGCTGCTGTTGACCGCCTGACAGCTGAAAGGGATAGCTGTCTTCTTTTCCTTCCAATTCAAGACTTTTTAAAAGTTCTTCAGCCCTGCTTTTTATATTTTCACGAGAATCTTTTTTTAAAAAAAGCGGCGCTTCCATTAAATTCTCCATTACATTCATATGAGGAAATAAATTAAAATTTTGAAATACAAGTCCAATTTCCTGTCGTATTGCCTGCAGCTCATTTTTTTGAGCATATTTGATATGGTTGCTATCTTCCTTGCACAAGTACATATTATTTATCTTAACAGAGCCTTTGTCTGGAGTTTCCAATGCGGTTAAACACCTTAAAAGAGTTGTTTTGCCTTCTCCGGATTTACCTCTGATGCATACTATTTCACCTTTATTTACAGAAAAGGAGATATCATGGAACACTATGTTTGCACCGAAGCTTTTGCTTAAATTTTCTACCGATAAAACCATAATATCCTCCTATCTGTAGTAATCATACTTATTCTCGATTTTATCCAATAATTTTGTAAGAATTGCAATTATAACCAAGTATACAATTCCTATATAAATGTACGGACTGAAAGCGGCATAAACATTGGATACTGACCTTGCAGCTTTCAAAATATCACTGGAGCCTAAAATATATACCAGGGATGTATCCTTTACCAATGTAATTACTTCATTGCCTATTGAGGGCATAACATTTTTTATGACCTGAGGAAGAATTATTTTCATAAATGTATGTGTTTTACTTAAACCCAATACCAAGGATGCTTCATTTTGACCAACATCTATGGAATTAATTCCCCCTCTGAAAATCTCTGCAAAATAAGCAGTATAGTTTAAAACAAAAGCAATGACAATAGCCTGTTCTCTGCTGAAGGGATAGCCAATGTACGGCACACGATAGTATCCGAAGAATATAAACATCAGCTGCAATAGTAATGGTGTACCCCGCATTATATAAATATAAGTTCCCGTTATTTTTGAAATCATTTTATTCTTTGACATTCTGAGCTTTGCAACCACTATGGCCAAAGGAAGAGACATAATCAGTGTAACGGCAAATACTCCCAAAGTTACCTTTAACCCTTCCAATGCCATGGGTACAAGCATTCTCAATACTTTTGCTTCCATATTACATTCCTTTAATTTTCAGCAAACCATTTTGCATAAATTTCATCATAAGTTCCGTCGCTTTTCATTTCGTCCATTGCATCGTTTATTTTTTTCAATAATTCTGTATCATCTTTTCTTAAACCAATACCATATTCTTCATCACCAAAGTCTTCATCCAATACTTTGTATTTTTCTTCACCGACCTGCTTCATGTAATATCTTGCATTAACTTCATCTACCACTAAAGCATCTGAACGACCTGATTCCAAGTCGCTGAACGCTTCATTGTTTGTTGAAAATTCAACTAATTCTCCAAAGGAAGCAGCTACCTCAGGCTCAGCATTTATTGCATCCAATGCGCTTGATTCAGCTTGAACGGTAACATTTTTGCCTGCCAGCTCAGCCTTTGAAGTAATATCTGAACTAGCTAATGTCACGATTATCTGGCTGTTTTCAAGGTAAGGTTTTGTAAATGCAACTTTCTCCTGTCTTTCGGCTGTAATTGAGTATCCGTTCCAAATCAAATCAATATTTTCTGCATTTAATTCGGTTTCCTTCATAGACCAGTCAATAGGCTGGAACTTCATTGTAACGCCAATTCTCTCGGCAACTTCATTTGCCAAGTCAACATCAAATCCTACCAAATTTCCCTTTTCATCTCTGAAACCCATGGGTGCAAAGGTATCATCAAGTCCCAT
>DNNJ01000064.1:0-4556 GCA_003487955.1 Clostridiales bacterium
CGCCCTGGGGCAATGTTATAAATAGGATGGACGAAAAGGAAGGATATATCATAGAGGAAATCGACCTTGATTTTGTAAAAAAGATAAGAAATGAACTTCCACTTTTAAAGCATTTGAGGAGAGATTTGTATACATTAAGCAAGATAAAATAAATTAAGTAATCGATTTAAACATTTTCTAATACATTAAATGAAATTATTATTGCATATATGAAAACACAGACATGAAATTTTGGAGGGAAATTATAAAAATTTACTGATGACAACAAACAAAGAAAAATATGTTCTGAAAAAAATATCAGAACATATTTTTTTGATTTAAATAAATATTTCTTTAAAAACGATTTTTTGCTTAAGATTCCAAATCAGTAATTCCCCTTTTAATATGGCAATACATAGCAAGGGCAGCGCCGTCTGCATCTCTCTTTTCGATAAAATCCGCTATAAGACGGTGGTTTAAAAGGGCATTTTCGGCAGAAAGCTTGTCTGTACCTGCATATGCTGCTGTAATAATAGCATCTTTTACTGCAGCTTCGATGGCAGGCAGCATCAATTCTATAACTTTGTTATGAGTTGCCTTGGCTATAGCCGAATGGAATTTTTTATCTGTTTCCGAGTAGGGCTTGCCTGATTTAATAAGCTCTGCAGTTTCTTTTTCATATTTAACTATTTCTTGAATTTCTTCGTTGCTTGCCCGCTCTGCTACAAGACGTACGCTGGCAGGTTCAAGTATCAACCGCATTTCAAACCAGTTAAGAACAAGATTTTTCTTATCCTTTAGGTAGGAAATACCAAAGGGATCATTTTGTTTATCCGGATTTGATGTAACAAATGTACCCCGTCCCCTTTCTATTGTTAAAATGTCGTTTGCAACCAGCATCTTCACAGCTTCTCTTATTGTAGTACGACTGACGCCTAATTCCTCTGCAAGTATTTTTTCATTGGGAATTTTGTCTAAGGGTTTATACTTTTTTTCTATAAAAATCATATCACTTATTTGGTTAGCTATAATTTCGGAAATTGGAATAAAACTTTTTTCCATTTTAGTTGGTCTCCTTTATTAAAATATTTTCTATGATTATATCAAAACAACGAGCTATTTCAAGATATAATTGATGGAGGTTCGATACTTCCGCCAGTTTTTTTACAAACATATTGTGCAAGAAAGCCTTGCTCATATTCCGCATGTTGTATAGTAAAACCAGCACGTTTTATCAATCCTTCCATTATCCAATCACAAGTTGAAAATTCTTCCCTAACTGCGGTTGTAACATCTTGGGAAAGTTCCTCTCCGGCCAAAGACTTTGTTTTAGATATCCACTGTTCAAAAAAATGTTCATATTTATTTGTATCAAAGGAATAAACTGTATCCTTTAGATAAAGGCTTCCGCCTTCTTTGAGAATAGCATAAATCCTATTCAACGCTATTTGTTTCCAAAAGTCAGGAAGATGATGTAAAGCTAACTGTGTTATCACAAAATCAACAGGGGTGCCTGAATGTCGGTAAGTTAGGAAGCTTCCGTGGACAAAGTCAACATTATTTATTCCCCTCAGTTTTATCTTCTCATTAGCATATTCAAGCATTCTATTTGAAACGTCAATACCGGTAATCTGTTTACAATGTTTAGCTACCTCCAGACAAAACTCACCAGTTCCAGTTCCAAACTCAGCAACTAAATCATCACACCCTATCCCTAGTAATTTAATTATATTTTTTGTTTCTTGTTTAACATCACGAAGCTTGGCCATTTGCTTATCGTAAACTTCAACTTCATTTATGTTGAAATAATCTATCCCGACTTGTTTCATATCATTATATTGCCAAGGATAATGCCTTATCATTTTTCCACCCCACTTCTGTTTTGCTCCATAATGTAACCCTAACGATTAAATTGCTATGTCTACATTTATAAATATTTTTATTTTTCCTGTTATATTTATACAAATACTATAACACAAAAAAATATAGAATACAACAAGGAGGTAGTATGACTTATGTTACATTTTTGAAACATTTCCATATTATATTGACAATATTTAAGATTAGTGATAATATTATTAAAACATTTTCAAAACAGGTGAGATATAAGTTATTTTTGGACGTATAACATCATACGACTTAGAATTATTTAAAAATTCTAATAAGTTTTAAAAATACAGTTTGGAGGGAAATTTATGAGAAGTGATCAGATGAAAAAAGGCGTGGAAAGGATTGCACACAGGTCCTTGTTCAACGCCCTGGGACTCACAGAAAAGGAAATTGGACAACCTATGATTGGTATTGTAAATGCTCAGAATGATATAATTCCGGGGCATTTACACTTGGATGATGTGGTTGAGGCAGTAAAGGCCGGAGTAATGATGGCAGGAGGAACACCCTTTGTATTTCCGGCAATAGGTGTATGTGACGGTATCGCAATGGGTCATGAGGGTATGAAGTATTCACTTATAAGCCGGGAACATATTGCAGACTCCGTTGAGATAATGGCAATGGCTCATCCCTTTGATGCACTTGTTTTTGTTCCTAACTGCGATAAAATAGTTCCAGGCATGCTTATGGCAGCATTGAGACTGAATATTCCAAGCATTTTTGTAAGCGGCGGCCCTATGATGCCCGGATATTATGATGGAAAGAAACTCACTGTCTCAAATTCGTTTGAAGCTGTGGGAGCAGCCGGAGCAAAAAAAATGAGTGATGAACGGATGAAGGATATTGAGCTTTATTCATGTCCCGGCTGCGGCTCATGTGCAGGCATGTTTACTGCTAATTCAATGAATTGCATGACAGAGGTCGTAGGACTTGGACTGCCCGGGAACGGAACTATTCCTGCAGTTCATGCAGCCCGTATACGTCTTGCAAAGGAAGCAGGCATGAAGGTAATGGAATTATTAGAAAAGGGCATCTGTCCACGCGATATCGTTACTGCTGATTCTCTTCATAATGCTTTAACAGCAGATATGGCGCTTGGATGCTCAACAAATACAGTACTCCACCTGCCCGCGATAGCACACGAAGCAGGACTAAAAATTGATCTTAATGAAATTAATAATATAAGCAAGGCAACTCCACATCTGGTAAAATTAAGTCCTGCAGGGGAAGATTGTTTAGTTGATTTGTGGCAGGCAGGAGGAATTCCTGCTGTATTAAAGGAACTTGATGATCATGGATTGCTGAATACTGAATGTATGACAGTCACTGCAAAGACAGTGGGTGAAAATATAGAAGGTGCTTATATAAAAGATACTTCCGTTATAAGAAGCTTTGAAGCTCCTTACTCAAAAGACGGCGGCTTAGCCATACTGTGGGGAAATATAGCACCTGATGGAGCAGTTGTAAAAAAAGGAGCAGTTTTAGGGGAAATGATGGTTCACAAGGGTCCTGCCAAGGTTTACAACAGTGAAGAAGAATGTATGGAAGCCATAATGGGCGGTAAGGTTGTTTCAGGCGATGTGGTCGTTGTTCGCTATGAAGGGCCTAAAGGAGGCCCCGGCATGCGTGAAATGCTTACTCCAACGTCTGCCATTGCAGGTATGGGACTTGATTCAAGTGTTGCCCTTATAACAGACGGAAGATTTTCAGGAGCATCAAGAGGGGCATCTATTGGTCACATATCTCCTGAAGCTGCTGCAGGAGGACTGATAGGCATCATTGAGGACGGAGATATAATAAGTATCGATATACCAAATAACAAGCTTGAGCTTATGGTTGATGAAAATATTATAGCAGAAAGAAGTTCTAAATTTGTTCCTTTGGAAAAACCCGTAGCAAACGGATATTTGAAGAGATACCGCAAGATGGTAACTTCTGCAAATACCGGAGGAGTATTTGCAGATTAGTATAAAGAAATATTATAAAATTATGAGGAGAGAAAAAATGAAAAAATTAAGTTTTATAGCTTTAACATTAATAGTTGTTATGTTATTAGGTACAGGATGCGGACAAACAGCTGAAGCACCGCCGGCATCATCGTCAGAACCTACAGTTATTAAATTAGGAATGACAATCAATGAGCAGGACAGCTTTTACGTATGTGCTACAAAGTTTTCTGAACTTGTAAAAGAAAGAACAAACGGTGCTTACGATATTCAGTTGTTCCCCAATTCATCATTAGGAGATGAAAGAACAATGCTTGAAAGCATGCAGATGGGAACTCTTGATTCCGGAATTATCACAAGCGGACCGTTTGTAAACTTTGTACCTGAATTTGGTGTATTTGACCTACCGTTTTTATTCCCTGATAATGCTTCTGCTTATAAGGTTCTGGACGGTGAAGTCGGGAAAGAAATCCTTTCAAAACTTGAAGAACACGACCTTAAAGGGCTTGCTTTTGCAGAAAGAGGTTTCCGTAATTTAACAAACAGTGTCAGACCTGTACAAAATGCAGAGGACATTAAGAATTTAAAGGTTCGTGTAATGGAAAATGAAGTTTATATAGCTTCATTCAAAGCAATGGGTGTAAATGCTGTGCCTATGGCATGGACTGAAGCACTTACTGCCCTGCAGCAGGGCACAATACAAGGACAGGAAAACCCTGTTAATGTTATTCATGCATACAA
>DNNJ01000064.1:4791-6728 GCA_003487955.1 Clostridiales bacterium
GCATACAAAATGTGGGATTCACAGAAACATGTTACCTTGACAAGACATGCATATGCAGCAGCTGTTATAACGTTCAGCGAAGAAAAATTCAACAGTCTTCCGGTTGATATACAGGAGATTTTTGTACAAGCAGCTCAGGAAGCAGCAGAATATGAAAGAGCATGGGTTGCAGAAAATGAAGCGACTCAAATAGCAGACCTTATTGCAAACGGTATGGAAGTTATAGAAGAACCGGATTTGGAGAGCTTCAGACAAGCGGTACAGCCTGTATACGAACAATATCCGCAATACAGCGAATACCTGACAAGAATCAATGAAGCAATTAAGTAATTAGGTCAGTAATTATTTATAGGAGGTGGTTGTCATTGCTAAAGCAATAAAAAAGGCAAGCGACTTTGTTGATAAGATAGGCTGCGGTCTCTTAATATTGACTATGATAGGTATGGTATTCTTTACAAGCATTCAAATAATTGCTAGAGTATTCTTTACTGCTCTTGCATGGAGTGAAGAGGTAACGAGATATTTGCTTGTATGGTCAACCTTCATAGGAGCAGGGTGCGTTTATAAAAGAGGAGGACACATTAATGTGTCCTTCATCCAGGATAGATTCAAAGGCGGGGCAAATAAGTATGTGAAGATACTTGTACACTTGATATGTATGGCATTTTTTGCTATTGCAGTTTATTATGGCGTATTATACATGATGAAACAAGGAGCACAAAGGTCCCCGGCCTTAGGCATCAGAATGAATTTAATGTATATGGCAATCCCCATGGGGTGCGGAGTAATGCTGCTGCATGCTTTAAGTGCAATTTCGGAAATTTTGCTTACAGGGGAGGTGGCAGAATAATGGGCACTATACTTCTTTTAACCTTCTTAGGATGTCTTGCATTAGGTGTCCCCATTGCATTTTCTGTCGCTGTTGCCGGCGTAGTCGTATTGATTATAGGTGACGTTAATCTTCTGATAGTAGTCCAGCGTTTGTTTGCTTCTGCAGATTCATTTTCATTGGTTGCAATACCCTTCTTTATTTTGGCAGGGGATTTGCTTGCCAGAGGAGAAATGTCAAAGATGCTGGTTGCATTTGCAGAAGCATGTATAGGTAAAATAAAGGGAGGACTGTCAGCAGTTTCTGTATTGGCATCCATGTTTTTTGCAGCCATATCAGGCTCAGGTGCAGCAACTACTGCAGCAGTGGGAACATCAATGCTTCCCGAACTTGAAAAAAGAGGCTACGAAGTAGACCGTGCCGCTGCTTTAATAGCTTCGGGAGGATGCATCGGTGTTGTTATTCCTCCGTCTGTTCCCATGGTTCTATATGCTGTAATAGCTGAGCAAAGTGTAACAAGGCTGTTTAAGAATGGGTTTTTTCCCGGCTTTATGATGGGCGGCATATTAATTGTTATTTCTCTTTATGAGGCTAAAAAGTTTAATTACCCGGACGGAAGGGCATTCGAATTCAAATATATGGTCGAAACATTGAAGAAAGCCATTTGGGCATTAATAATGCCTCTTATTATACTTGGCGGGATATTTTCCGGATACTTCACACCATCTGAAGCAGCCGGAGTCGCCGTAGTATATTCCATGTTTGCTTCAATGTTTATATATAAGGATTTGACTCTTAAAGAGCTTGGACAGATAATGTTAGGGAGCGGAAAGACATCTGCAATAATTATGACAATAATAGCATGCAGCGGTGTTTTCGGATGGGCTCTTGCCAATTGGCAGATACCTGAAGCAATTGCTCAGGCGGTGCTTTCAGTTTCAAGCAACAGGTATATTATTTTACTTTTGATGGCTGTTATAATTCTGATTGCCGGTGTTTTCATGGAAACATCCTCGGCTATTATACTTATTACTCCGGTATTTCTTCCCCTTGTGAGAATGCTTAATATTGACCTTATTCACTTTGGTTTGATATTCACAATCGGTAT
>DNNJ01000064.1:6933-7219 GCA_003487955.1 Clostridiales bacterium
CTTGTAGCATCTTCAATAACAGGAATGCCAATTGAACGAATAGCCGGCAAGGTTGTTCCATATCTTATAGGTTTAATAATAGTATTTTTCATTTACATTTATCTGCCGCTTTTCATACCATCATTGATACTTTAATCTGTTTTAAAATATCCGCTGAAAATAATAAAATTGAGGCGGATTTTTATATTTTTTGCATATTAGGAATACCGGTCAATGTCATTGCTATGATACCGTTTTAATTGTCATTCTGATGATGACGGATTGATAACGAATTAATTTCGATGTC
>DNNJ01000083.1 GCA_003487955.1 Clostridiales bacterium
AGAATTTTATTAATAAAATTCTCAATAACTAATAATATATCCTCTTCAATGAACATTATCCTGAATTTTCACAAATATTTTTTTGGAAAAAAAATCATATATATATATATATTATTTGTATGTTTTAATATTAAGGCGGGAAATTATAATTATAATAACACAATAATTATTCCTGATAATATCAAAGTTGGTTGCAAGGACAGTTTACAAAAAACTTTCTCACCTGTCATAATATCAAGAGCTCCAACAAATGAAGCCACACTTGTTTCAGTCAATGATAAATTAAAAAAAATTTTTTTTATCAACCGCCCTGAAGGTGGTAATAAAATGATGTCCATAAGTTCAGTAGATGGTTGGAGTTGGAGTAAAGCAGAAGAAGAATTCTACTTACCGGGAGAAGCTTACTATGCCAATCAAATCCTTGTTGATCGAGAAGGCACTATTCATTGTATGTTTCATATAAAAGGAGAAGGCGCAGATGGATACAAAGGAAGAACATATGACTTATGGTATTGTAAAAAGCGTCTTAATGAAGAATGGACACATCCCAACAAAATATTTGATGGTTATGTCGGATCAATGAGAAGTTTCCTTCAATTGAATTCAGGAAGAATTTTAATTACTTTTGGTAAGGCAGTACCTGAATTTTCAGAGAAAATTGAAAACTGTGAAATTGATTATGGCTGGAACGAAATAGTCGCACTTTATTCTGATGACCTTGGAGAAAACTGGAATACCTCTAACAACACATTAAGGGTTATGATTGATTCAAAAAAGAATACCAGATATGGAGCTATAGAACCAGACATAGTTCAACTTTCCAATGGTGAATTGTGGATGTTGATTCGCACTAATAAAGGGCAATTATATGAATCTTTTTCTTTTGATGAAGGAAGCTCTTGGACAAAACCACTACCTTCAAAACTCATTTCATCTGATTCTCCGGCAGACATTTTAAAACTCAAAGATGGGAGGCTCATTGTATTTTTAAATATGAATCAGCGATGGGATGACCCTCAGAGTTATGCGTTCGGCGGTCGTGAAGTTTTACATGCAATAATAAGCAATGATGATGGTAAAACATGGAGTGGAGGGAGAGAGGTTCTGAAAACAAATGAAAAACAGGAGGGGGAAATCAGCGGTGACAGAGGTACAGCTTATACTTCATCTATTGAAATCAATGATGGTAATATTCTTTTTGTTTCGGGGCAGGGAGATGGTAAGTCCATATCAATATTTAGTCCTGATTGGCTAGAACAGGATGTTATCTATGAAAATAGCAGATTAGATCCATTAGAATGGACCTTATTTGAAGTAGATAATATCTCCAAAGAGTACATAAAGAGTAAAAATAAAATAAAGTTTACCTACAAAGATTATCTTGAATTATCATTGAATAATGATAATGTTGTAAAAAACTTTCCTTTATCAAAGGAAGGTGAAATTAATTTTTATATTGAATTTTTGGATAAGAGCTCACAGTTATTACTGACTCTTAACGATCATTTCTCCATATCAACTGACTCACTAGCATCTGATTACTCCTTGATTAGTTTTATATTGAAGAATAAATTTAAGAAAAATAGTAGAATTCCGATTAAAATTACATGGAGTCTGGAAAAAAAACAAGCTGTTCTTTATATTCACAACAAAGTAATTGATATTAAAGAGATACAACGAAAATCGGATTTAGGAATTAACTATCTCAGAATTGGTTATAAACCCTATGAATATGCCAAAGAAAAAGAGCTGGGATTTATAATTGATTCATTCTCTTATAATAAACTTAAATAAACAACAACATGAAACATTTTATTTTTTTTTCATTATTTTCAATTATTGTTTTCTCTGCTGTAAGTCAGACAAATGATAAATCGCAGCTAACAACTAATGGATATTGGATACATGATAAAGTGGAAGAAATACCAAATCTTAAAACTGGCCCCTTTGTTCGCTTAAAAGATGGAAGTATTTTAACTATCGAAAAAAATATGAGTTGCATTAGTTCTGATGGAGGAAAAACATGGAAGACTTACCCTATTTTTAAAGATAGCAATAATTTTGACATTCGCATAGAGCGTGTTCTGTTAAGAACAAGTAATGGTACTATTATTCTGGCCTTTGCCAATGAAAAAGAAAGAGCAAATTGGAAGTGGAATAATGAAATATCTGATTCTCCAGGGGCAACCATACCTACATACGCAATTCGAAGTTTAGACGAGGGTAAAACCTGGCAGGATCTTCAAAAACTACATGATGAATGGACAGGAGCAAACAGAGATATTATAGAAACAAATAATGGAAATATTATTTTCACCTCTATGATGATGAGACATAATCCGGGACATCATGCAATTGTAACATATACATCAAAAACTAATGGCTTAAACTGGATTCGTTCAAATATAATTGATTTAGGAGGAGTTGGTCATCACAGTGGTGTAACCGAAGCAACCATAGAACAATTGAAGGACGGAAGAATTTGGATGCTAATGCGAACTAACTGGGGGGTATTCTGGGAGGCTTATTCAGAGAATGATGGGCTAAAATGGGAGAAGTACAAACCGACTAAGATTGACGCTAGTACGGCTCCAGGACTACTACAAAGATTACAAAGCGGGCGGTTGATACTAGTATGGAATCGATATTATCCGGAGGGAAAAAATTATTATCCCTTATACGGAGGCGATGGTATAGCTACTGAAGTTGCCACCAGTAATCATAGGGAAGAACTGTCTATAATGTTTTCGGATGACGATGGCAAGACTTGGAATGAACCGGTAGTAATTGCAAAAACAACACCTGAAAGTAAAACAAAGACCTTGTCGTATCCTCGTGTTTTTGAAGCAACTCCGGGAGAGATTTGGATAACAACGACATATTCTAATTTTGCTGG
>DNNJ01000065.1:0-3267 GCA_003487955.1 Clostridiales bacterium
TCAATAACATGCTGTCTTATTGAATGATGTGTTTGCTTTTTGTCCCATGGACACCCGTCAGGACCTCTGAGCAATTTTACAATTCTTAGCAGATTATCTACATTATACACTCTATTTTTAGATATTTCAATAGGCAGAATACAAAAATATGTTGAAAATCCGTAATTTTTTTCTTGATCAAGCATAAAAAGAGGTATTTTTTTTACATTTTCCCCCAAAACGTCAATAATGAGAGAATTTGCATCTTCAGGGTAGATTTCCATAAGTTTAACTTTAAGCTGTGATGCAGTTTCCAAATCATAAACTTGAGTAATAATATTAAAAGAATTTACATCAAATGAGAATTCATCTGTTTCAAGGCAATCCAAGATTTTAATATTATTATAATCAGCATATCCTGAAAGTTTTAAGCATTTATCAAGAAAACTCATTCCATCAATTATTATTGTATTTATTTGGTCTTTATATTCACTAATCAGCTTTTTTGTTACTATATCACCATAATAAGGGCTTCCTGCAGTACAGTAGTTAATTTTCCCGTATTGTTTTGATTGCTCTATAAGTGTATTGACTATGTTCCCGTAGACTTCGTTAAAGGTCTCATATTTTTCAAAATAATCATCAAAACTTGCAATATCAATATTCTTTTTTAATTCATTCACTATTGGGTGGCGGTCTGTTCTTACAAATGTAGGTATTCTTTCAGTAAGTGCTTTTTGAGCTTTTACTGTTAAATCATCTTCACCGCCTGCACCCAATCCGATTATTTGAATTATGCTCATTTTATTTCCTCGCTAAGTTATTTAATGGTTTCGAATTATTTCCTTACAAATTTATTTAATTTTTCTCCTTTTGGTATGAGTTCAAGGTCTTCCTTTGTAATTGCTCCCGTAATAAATAAACAAATTACATATATTGTTCCCGCTGTTGCTATGGAGCCCAATGTTGCTATGTTTTGACTTCCTGCAGCTTTTAATATAAAACTGAAGGATACCCATACAGCAACTGCCATAACCGCAGCGGATAAAAGAGCTCTTGAAGATACCTTGATTAAATTTATTTTGATTTTTGTTTTATTTATATCGCGCCAGTTAAAAAGAGCTACAAATAAATATGCAACCGTGGTGCTTACTGCTGCTCCCTTAATATTAATATTGGGTATGCCAATAAGTATGTAGGATAAAATAACCTTAACAACCAAGCCCAAGGCTAAGTTTTTTACAGGATGGAATTGTTTGTTTACAGACTGAAGTATAGCCGTAAATGCTTGAACAAGTGTTAAAAAAATTACTCCTATTGACAGTATTTCTAAAAGTGCTCCGGAACTTGCATGCTGTGCCGGGCCAATAGATGGATAAAGCAGCGCTATTATGGGCTCCGCTAGCATAAATAAACCAATTCCGCATGGAAGTCCTATGATTAATGACATTTTTACTCCTGCATTTGCAGTTACATTTAACCTTTTAACTTGTTTTTTCGTAAATGCTTCGGTTATTGAAGGAACTAAACTCATAGCCACAGCTGTTGAAAAAACCTGAGGGAAATTTATTAAGGTTTGAGCTGTTCCGCTTAATTCGCCAAACATTTTTGTATATTCTTCAACAGTATACCCAATAGCTGCAAGACGATTTGAAACTATAAATGAATCCATGTTTCCCATAAGCGGTGCGATGGAGGCACCTATGGTTATGGGAACAGCAATATATAGAAGACTTTTTATTACATATTGCACCGGCTCAGATTTATTATTTCTTGATAAAGAAATTTCTTCCTTTATCTTTTTCCTGTTAAAGAAAAACAGTGAATAAATCAATATAAGAGCTGCAATACCTCCTGCGGATGCACCGAAGGTAGCCCCTGCGGCAGCTTCTTCAAGTCCTGTGCCAGCCAGTACATATGCTAAGTATAGACCAACTGCAACTCTAAAAATTTGCTCAATAAGCTGGGACAAGGCAATGGGAGTCATGTTCTGCATTCCTTGGAAGAATCCTCTGTAGGCAGATAACAAAGGTACTGCGAACAATGCCGGAACTAATGCCAACATAGAATAGTATGAGCCGGGAAACCCAAGAAATGTAACAAGTTCACGGGCAAATATAAACACAAAAATAGATGAAACAAGTCCTATTAAAAATAAACCCCACCTTGCTATTTTGTAAACCTGATACGCTCCTTCGTAATTGTTAAGAGCCCTTCTTTCAGAAACCATCTTAGCAATTGCTGTGGGAAATCCTGACAGCGATACTACAAGCAAAAGATTATATATGTTATAAGCCGGCTGATAGTGACCTATACCTTCCGTGCCTATTAAATTTGTCAGAGGTATCCTGTATACTGCACCTAATATCTTTACAATTAATCCTGCTGCGCTTAGTATTGCGGCACCTTTAATAAAATTTTCCTTAGACATGTTTCTTCCTTTCTTACAACTATATTATTCAAGACATTCCTCATATCCCACAGACTGTCTCGCCAAAAAGGAATGTTTACACTCAATTTGGGGACATTCCTTCTACCCGCAAAGACTATCCCTAAGACAGGAAGGTGTGTCCCCACACCTATTTCCAATTAGTTTATCATAGATTATTGTTATTTTAAAGAAAAATTTGCGAATTTCTAAATAAATGATATATTCCATACGGATATATGTGGTATAATTATCGGTAGAGGGACACAAGAATCGGGAACATTCCTCGTGCCCGCAAAGACTCAATACGGGGACATTCCTCTATTGTCTATCCCACAGAGATTATCTTACAATAGAGGTATGTCCCCCAACTACTAATAGAGGTGTGTCCCCATACCTATAAAGGAGTTTTTGATGGAAAGTCTTAAAGGTACAATTGTCGAAACTATTTTTAGAAATAATGAGAACGGATACACTGTTGCCTTATTGGAAGCAAAAAATGAGTTAGTGACAATAACAGGAGTTTTTGGCACTGATGTATCCGGCGAAAATATTGAAGTGTTTGGAAAAAGAGTTAATCATCCAAAATACGGCGAACAATTTCAAGTTGACATATATAATGCAGTACTTCCAACAGGCTTGGAACAAATAGAAAACTATCTTTCTTCAGGATTAATAAAGGGTATAGGCAAATATACTGCAAAAAAAATAGTGGAAGCATTTAAAGAGGCCACCTTTGACATTATTCAGAATGCTCCGGAGAAACTTGTTGAAATAGAAGGAATTGGCGGGAAAAAAGCAGACATGATTGCAAAAAGCTTTCAGGAACAGGCAGATATAAAAGAAATTATGATGTTTTT
>DNNJ01000065.1:3517-7200 GCA_003487955.1 Clostridiales bacterium
AGCATTAAAATTTATAAGGAATACGGTAAAAACACAATAAATGTTATAAAAGATAATCCATACAGATTAGCTGAAGATATATATGGGATAGGTTTCAGGTTAGCTGATAAAATAGCTGCATCCTTAGGAGTTGAGAAAGAATCACCCTACAGAATATCATCCGGAGTGAAATATATACTGACAGAATACGCTACACGAGGTCACACTTTTGTGCCTTACAATTTATTAGTAAAAAGCTCCGCTAATCTTATTGAAACCTCAATTGAAAATACGGAAGATGAAATTAGGAACATGGCTTTTACGGATAAAATACATATAGAAACAATTAACTCGGAATCCGTAGTATATTATCTACCCTATCATACTGCTGAAGTAAATGTATGCAAAAATTTAATAAATTTAGCCGGCTTTGAGCTCGGCATTTCAGAAGAAGATGTGCTTAAGCATTTGGAAGCTGATGAAAATGATTCAATTTATCTCACTGAAATGCAGAGGGAAGCTGTAGTGCAATCCATATTAAACGGTGTTACGGTTATAACAGGAGGACCCGGTACCGGAAAAACAACAATTATATTATCAATCATTAAAATATTTGAAGCAATGCATAAAAAAGTACTTCTATGCGCTCCAACCGGAAGAGCAGCCAAACGTATAACCGAATCCACGGGGAGAGAGGCAAAAACAATTCACCGCTTATTAGAGTATGCTTACGGCGAAGATGACAGCAATTTGACCTTTAATAAAAATGAAAATTCTCCCTTGGACTGCCATGCAATTATTGTTGATGAAATGTCCATGGTTGACATATTGCTGATGAACAATTTGCTCAAAGCGTTAAAGAGAGGCACAAAGCTGATAATGGTGGGGGACGTAGACCAATTGCCGTCTGTGGGAGCAGGCAATGTTTTATCTGACATAATTAAAAGCAATACAATAAAAACAATCAGGCTTGATATGATTTTCAGACAGTCTGCAGGAAGCATGATAGTTCAGAATGCACATGCTGTAAATAAGGGAATAATGCCTTTATTAAATAAAAAAGATTCGGATTTTTATTTTATGAGGGAAAACAATACAGACAGCATTGTGGAGCTTATAGTTGAGCTGTATAAAGACCGCCTGCCTTCCAAGTACGGTTTGAATCCTATAAAAGATATTCAGGTTCTTTCTCCTATGAAAAAAGGTGATGCCGGTGTTATAGAATTAAATAAAAAAATTCAATATGCAGTTAATCCTCCTTCCAAGTTAAAAAAAGAAAAAGTATTCGGCAGGTATACATTCCGTACAGGTGATAAGGTAATGCAGGTAAAAAACAACTACCAGACAGAATGGAAATTAGCAGGTAATAACCTTGTTACAGGAGAAGGAATATATAACGGAGATATTGGAAATATATTATTTATTGATGAAACAGAGCAGGAAATGCATGTTCTTTTTGATGATGAAAAGGAAGTGGTATATTCTTTCAACCAGTTGGATGAATTAATACTTGCCTATGCCACTACGGTACATAAAAGTCAAGGAAGCGAATTTCCCGTTATTATCATGCCCATGGTATGGGGACCTCCCATGCTTCTTACGCGAAATTTATTCTATACTGCCATAACAAGAGCAAAACAATTGGTAGTTCTTGTAGGTCAAGAAAAATACATGGAAGAAATGATTGAAAACAATAAAATAGATAAGCGTTTCTCGGCACTTGATTACAGGCTGAAATCCGTGGGACAGTGGGGGGCGATATGAAAGAGTATGTTGAATCGTTTTTAGAACTTTTATATCCTGAAAAAAATACTTGCTTCATATGTAATGTTTATGATAGCTCCATCAATGACAAATATATTTGTAGTGACTGTGAAAAGAAACTTGTAAAAATTATGCCTCCTTTTTGCGTTAAATGTTCCAAACCCATTGACTATGTATCTGATTGTCTTTGTCCCGACTGCAGTGTATACGACAAAAGCTTTGAAACTGCCAAGTCTCCCTTCTCATATGAAGGTATTATTAAAGAAAGCATCTACAGCTTTAAATATTACAACAAGCCTTATTTTTATAAATTTTTCAGTTACTGCCTTTTAAGGTATATGAATGAAATTGATTACACCAATTTTGATTACATAACATCGGTACCCCTTCATAAGTCTAAAATGCGCACACGGGGCTACAATCAGTCTGAATTGTTGGCTAAGAGCCTCAGTGACGGATTATCCATTCCTTATGCCTATGTTCTTAAAAGGACTAAAAAAACCACCAAACAAAGCTTGCAAAGCAAGGATGAAAGGAGAAAAAACTTAAAGGGTGCATTTGCCATAAAGTCTCCTCTTAAAAATGAAAACATAAAAACCAGCAGTGTACTGTTGGTAGATGATGTCTACACAACAGGCTCCACTGCCGATGAATGTTCTAAAACGCTTCTTGATTTCGGTGTTTCAAAAGTTTATGTAATTACAATCGCTAGGTGAAAATATTTGTCATTATGAATGTAACTAAAGATCCCATAAGATTCTTCGGGCTAAAGCCCCCAGAATGACAATTAAAATGGATTATTCATGGCGATGACACTAGCCATAGATGTTTTTCTCTGTTATTATCATATCCATTTTCACATCGTGCTCTTCTGCAGGTATTATTTCAAGCACTTGGAATTCGTGAGCTACAGCCAACTTCTTTGCTGACGGCTTTAGCTTATTTAATATCTTGTCATAATACCCCTTGCCAAATCCGATTCTGCTTAAATTCTTATCGAATACAACTCCGGGAACTATAACCAGCTCAATTTCTTCAATATTAACAGGCGAAATACTTTTTGGTTCATAATATCCGAAGGGATTTAGTTTTAAGTCCGCTTCCCTGGTTATTTCAGAAGGAATCAAAACAGTATTTATTGTATCGGTGTATGGTATGACAACACGCTTTTTCTCAGACAGCATATGTCTTATAAGATTTGACGTCATCACTTCATTCTTGAAATCCATGTATATGAAAACAACCTTGCTTTGTTTATAAATATCAAGGCTTGTAATTCTATCCGTTATTGCTCTGCTGTTTTTCTCCACATCCTCTTTAGACATGTTATTTCTTATCTTGAGTATTCTTTTTCTTAACTCGTTTTTACTTTCCATTTTATTCTCCTAAAAAAATATAGACCATAAAAATCCATACAATACACTTATAACAGGAAAGATTATTCTTCCTACTACCCTGAATATAATCAACAGAAGCAGTGCAAATCTCAGGTGCTCACGATATTTGTAATAAAAATTCCAAACCTTTGCTCCTCCTATACTACCCAATATATGATGCCCGTCCAAAGGAGGTATGGGAATCAGATTAAATACCATTAACATAAGATTTATTACTATGGTTCCATTGAAAATATCAATTGCGGTTCGGTTAAGTGAAGTGTAAATAGTAAGCCTGATTAAGCCCATAAATAAAAATGCAACTAAAAAATTAGATAAAGGACCCGCCAATGACACAATTGCATCATCCCGTTTAGGATTCTTAAAATTCCTCGGATTAATCATTACAGGCTTTGCCCATCCGAAACCAAACACAATCAAACATAAAAACCCCAAAGGGTCTATATGCTTTATCGGATTTATAGTTAAGCGTCCCTGTAATCGCGGGGTGCTGTCGCCCAATCTATCTGCTGCTAAGCCATGCGAAAATTCGTGTATGGAAAT
>DNNJ01000403.1:0-3942 GCA_003487955.1 Clostridiales bacterium
GGCCCTTCAATGGAATCCACCAACAAAATAACCGTGTCCACAGTCTTCATGATTCTTTCAACTTCTGATGAAAAGTCAGCATGTCCCGGTGTATCTACTATATTTATTTTTATATCATTATGCATTACTGAACAGTTTTTGGAATATATGGTTATTCCTCTTTCTCTCTCCAAATCATTTGAGTCCATTATCTGTTCGGCTACTGCCTGATTTTCTCTGAAAACACCGCTCTGCTGCAAAAAAGCATCTACTAATGTGGATTTTCCTGCATCAACGTGAGCGATTACTGCTATATTTATAATTTTTTTCTTCATAATACCTCTAACGGGGACATTTCTCTAATGACTTACTCCAAGAGACTTACCCTGCATTAGAGATGTGTCCCCCCTCCATTCAATTTCCACAGCTTAGTTTATTCTTTTTTTCGTCATTATGCAAGTTTTTTTTATTCATACCCCTGCCTCAATCAAAAAGGGGAGCACCCTTCGTCCCCTTCAATTCATACTTGCAGTTATATCTATCTCGGTATGAATCCAACCTTCTTTTGAACTTTTCTCAATGTTTTGCACGCTGCAGCTTCCGCTTTCTGTGCACCGATACTAAATATCTCCTCAAGGTAATCCTTGTTTTTCAGTAAATAGTCGAATCTTTCCTGTATGGGTTTTAGTTCTTCAACAACAACTTCCGCAACATCTTCTTTTAATTGCGCATAACCCTTGCCCTCATAGTTTGATACTACTTCTTCAGGCTTAATATTTGTAATTTTCGAGTATATATTAATTAGATTTTTTACTCCCGGCTGTTCATCCGAATAATTTACAACACCTATGGAATCAGTGACTGAACGCTTAAACTTTTTCCTTATAACATCAGGTTTATCCGTTATAAGCACATATGAGTTTTCATTTGAGTCTGATTTTGACATTTTGCTTTCAGGGTCCTGCAAACTCATGATTTTAGCTACGTCCGTTGAAATGTAAGGTTCAGGAATTGTAAAAGTTTCGCCGAAACGATTATTAAACCTTTGCGCGATATCTCTTGTTATTTCCAAATGCTGTCTTTGGTCTTCCCCCACAGGAACCAAATCAGTCTGATATAAAAGTATGTCAGCAGCCATTAAAACAGGATAAGTAAAAAGTCCTGCAGTTATGGCATTGGAATCCTGTTTTTTAGATTTGTCTTTAAATTGTGTCATCCTGCTAAGTTCACCGTAATATGAGAAGCAGTTCAATATCCATGAAAGTTCTGCATGTGCCGGTACATGAGACTGAATAAACAATGTTACCTGTTCCGTATCTAACCCGGCAGCTATGTAAGCAGCAAGAACTTCATATGTATTTTTTCTTAACTCCTTAGGCTCCTTAGGAACTGTTATTGCATGCATATCAACTATACAGTAATAGCATTCATATTCATTTTGAAGAGCTACCCAATTTTTCAAAGCTCCCAAATAGTTTCCTAAAGTCAATGATCCGGATGGCTGCATGCCGCTGAATATTTTATTTTTACCTTCCATTTTACCCCTCCTGTATCATAAAAACGAGTTTCTATCATTGAAACTCGTAAATCTCAATTTTTATGATTATACTACTATGAAAACATTTTGTCAAAGATATATGTAATAATCAAAAACATTACTTGTGATACTTCTATTATAAATCCCTCAACCGATGACGGTACATTTTTTACCCTTTTATCCAATATGCTGACAATTACCGCGGAAAGCATAAACGTAAGTGATAATGAAATTATAAGCATATAGTTTAGTATTGAAGCAAAGAGAAAAGATATACCAAAGGCAGCTATTACATGACAATTGCCGCAGTATTTCAGTATCAAAGTATTATCTTGATCTCTTTTTATAACCTTGCTGAGTATTATCAAATTTGAATATCCTGCTGCAGGCATAATAATCAAAGAAGTTACAGGTACAATACGAAAGAGAGAAAAATACATTAAACAAATCAATAAGACACCAATGATTCCCGATATTTGCTCTGTTTGATTTGAAGGCTTTATATAATAATTTAAAGTTCTGTAAACATCTTTTATACAAGACGTTTTTGTTGCAACACAGTAATATAAAAGAACTACAGAACTAATAAAAAAACCGTCGTATATATATCTAAAGGAAACAATAATGAATGCAACAAAACCAATGGCAAGTCCTATTACGGGAAGTGCTATTATTCCGCTTTTATAATCCTCCTCATTTGCTTCTTCATAAATGGTAAGACTTAAACAGGAATATTTTTTTAGCATTAATACAATGCCTATAACAATACTTCTTAAGTCAAGCATAATATTACCTCAATTATTTTTACCATTATATCATAAATGCAAGCCGCTATCGGCTTGCTTCACACCGATACAATGAATACACAGGTGCAAAAGACTATGTCTTTGCTTCATTAATTGTATTCATTATATCACAAATGATTCGTATAATAAATATAAATTATTATGTTACAGGCTGTTATAGAATCTATATAGGATTATATAAGCTTCCTGATATGTACAATAATCAAATGGCTTGAAGTTTAAACCGTCTCCTTTTATAAACCCTTTGTCTGCTGCAATGTATATATATGGTTTTTCGTTTTCTGCAACCTGTTCTATGTCATTATAATTTACAATCTCAAATTCTGAAATATTCATACCCATTTCATTGGCTATATATGCCAAAAGCTTTGCGATTTCAAGCCTTGTCATATATCCTTCCGGCTCATCAAAGGAATCCGCGTTTAAAATTCCCATTTGATAAGCTTGATACAATGAATTATTACTGTTAGCCAAAAATTTATAATAAGTAGTATAATCCATTCCGTCAGTTACAAATACTTCTCCATTAACAGGGTCCAACGCCACATGCTCTTCATAATCTACTAAATTAAAGTATTTGTTTAATTCATTCTCTCCTATTTTAATGTATAGCATATTTAAAATCAGTTTATAAAAATCTTCCCTATTAATATAAGCTTCATACAGTCCATTGAATTCTTCGGGAATAAGAGACTTATTTTTCATTTCTGCAATTGTATCTTTTGCCCAACATTGAGGAGTTTGAGGTATTGCATCAAACCAAAGTTTTGTATTTGCTGTAATTGAATTAAAAATTTTACTGAATTCTTCAGCAAGCAATTTGAGTTTTTCATGTATTATTGCATTATCTCCGCCATTAATATTGCGGAGTATGGAAGGATTTGCCTCTGCATACCATATTAAATGTGCAATATCATCCTCAAAACTTGTTGCAGA
Source organism: Clostridiales bacterium (assembly GCA_003487955.1). Lineage (GTDB taxonomy): Bacteria > Bacillota > Clostridia > Tissierellales > Sedimentibacteraceae > Sedimentibacter. Next base: position 3,259 of record DNNJ01000403.1, read on the forward strand.
TTGCCTGTTGACAAATACTTTGAAATGCTTCTCGCTCCAAGTACCATATTCAAAATCTTCATTTAATTTATTAAATTCATCTTTTAATTTATCAAAATTATATATTTCATGAATATAATCACTTATGAAATGGCTAAAATTATGTATCATAACTTGTTCCGAAGCATAATACGATTCAGAATATAAACTGCCTTCTAAGGTTTTTATGTAAATATTAACCGAGCTTTCATCTATTATTGATAATGTAAACAAATCTTTTATTATTTCCGTTTTATCTAAAACTACATTTGTTGCAATTCCCTTGCTTAAATAATAGTCGGTAATTTCTTTAATAATATTGTCAGGAAATTTCTTAATGTTTTTTTCCAATATATCAATAAATTCGCTGTTATCAGCACCTTCAGGTATTATAATATTTATACCGTAAGTTTTTTCTATATTATTCTTAATATCAAATTCATTGTAGGAGTTGCTGGAACCAAAAGCTTGGGTTCCTATCAATCCTATACATATTACCAAACATATTATCTTTTTAATTTTAATCATCTTATCTACCTCGCCGATAAATTATTTGATTTGATAAAAACCCTGATTAAAAAGTATTAAAATTATAACACAGCATTAAACAGAATGCAATATAATTTTGCAAACGTTTACGTTTCAATAATAAGGGCGTTAGCCTTG
>DNNJ01000403.1:4188-6337 GCA_003487955.1 Clostridiales bacterium
ATGCAACCCGTAGAGTGAACAGTAAACTATTCTGGTAAATTCAAAAAAAAATGGTATAATAGTATATTGTAAGAAATATTATTTATGATTGATTGAAAAGCAGGGGAGTTCAATGAAAATAACAATAATATCCGTAGGCAAGATAAAAGAAAAATTTTTTACCGAAGCAATAAAAGAGTATTCAAAACGTCTTTCCAAATATTGCAAGCTTATTGAAGAAATTGTGCCCGATGAAAAAGCAGATGAAAACTTTTCTCCGGCAGAAATAGAGCAGGTTAAACAAAAAGAAGGGCAAAAAATACTTAATAAAATTCCCAAAAATTCTTATATAATTGTTTTGGATATAAACGGTGTTCAGCTCAGTTCCGAAGACTTTGCCAAAAAATTAAACACCTTGGGCATCGAAGGTATTTCGGATATAACTTTTATTATTGGCGGGAGCAACGGACTGTGGAATGAAGTAATTAACAATGCTGACTTCAAGCTTTCATTTTCCAAAATGACCTTCCCCCACCAGCTATTCAAGGTTATACTATTAGAACAAATTTACAGAGCCTTCAAAATAAACGCAGGCGAAACTTACCACAAATAGAACGGAACTCACCGAAATTTCTCCGGAACCCAAAAACAGTATTCCACATTCTGCATATGGAATACTGCTAAATTATTTATACATATTGTAATACTGTTCTCCTGCTATAAGAATACCATCTCTGTATTCAACCAATTCATTTATAGTAACCAGTTGGTACCCTCTGTTAATCAATTCCGGAATTACAATTTTAGATGCTTCTGCAGTACTGTCATACATATCATGCATCAGAATTATATCTCCGTCCTTTACATAATCAAGAATTGAATTCTTAATCATTTCAACATTTCTACTCTCCCAGTCCCGAGTGTCAATAGACCACTTAATTACAGGTCTTTGAATTTTTTTATTTAAATCCCCGGTTGTTGAGCCATATGGCGGTCTCATTACTGCTGGAGTATAACCTGTAGCTATACGGATTAAATCATCTGTTCCTTGAACCTGCCTGTACAATTCTTCATCACTTATTGTTGTCAGATTTTTATGGTTATAGGTATGATTGCCTATTTGACTGCCTTCATCAATAATTCGATTTAAAATACCTTCATTATTGTATACTCTTTGTCCTAATACAAAGAATGTTGCAACTGAATTATTCTCCTTCAATATATCTAATATCCGAGATGTATATTGAGAGGGTCCGTCATCATAGGTTATAGCTATCATTGGTTTATTTGGATTAATCACCCTTTGACTTGCTTTTTCTTCTTTAATAGGTCTAGGTGCTTCAGCTACAGTATACTGTTTATTACCTTGATTAGGTTTTAAATATTGTATATTTTCAACATTAGCAGAAACTGTACCCATTGATAAGGCAATCATAAATGCTAATGTTATAATTAATAATTTTTTAACCATTTTATATCCCCCCATATACATCAATATATAAATATCATATATCTAATAATATAAAATATCAAATTTACTATTTGGATATACAGGAAGATATATCATCGTAATAACAGTAGTTTGTAATACTGCCGAATGTTGGAATTTCTGGACCTTCCCATGGAACAGTTAAATACGTCAGACTGCACAATAACGCTGGCAGACTATACCCTTTCGGTCTATTAAGCTACATAATTGTACCTATTCTAATTTACCGATACGGTTAAAGGGGAAAAATCTGAAAGTTGCCTTCCCGATAATTTTATCCGCGGATATATAAGGATTGCTCCAGTACCTTGCATCTACAGATACCGGTCTGTTATCGCCCAAGAAGAAGTATGAACCTTCAGGAATTCTGTAAGCTCGAGCATCTCCTCCTGCCTGATTAATATATGGCTCTTGGAGTTTATCGCCATTTATAAACACTTCACCGTTTCCATTTATTTCAACAGTTTCTCCCGGCAGCCCGATAAGCCTCTTTACAAGTCTTGCATCCAGCTCATCTGATTGGAAAACAAGAATATCTCCTCTTTTTGCATCCTTTACGTCAAAAAGTTTGTTAACATAAAGTCTGTCTCCGGGCATAATTGTTGTTTCCATAGAACCGGTTGGAACCGTCACCAAGATAAATATGAATCTGTTTAAAAAAAGTACAATTACAACAGCAAT
>DNNJ01000405.1 GCA_003487955.1 Clostridiales bacterium
CACCTTGTAGTTTAAATATGTTTTAATTTCTCATATAGTGTGACTATTTTTCATTGATTTTCTCGATTTGGTGTTAAAAATTGGAGAGATGGCGTGCATAAAGTTGCAAAATGATTTTGGATGGGTTATCTTTGCGTCCTGTTTTAAGTAAAGATTGTTCTGGTATATTATTTGTTAAAATTTAGAGGTGTCTATGTTTCTAATCTTTTGTAAAATTGAAAAAAGTTAGGGTGAAATGAAAGTAAACAAGAATATAATTAATGGCATTTAGACCTTTTTTTTAAAAAAAAAAGCAAAAAAACAGGAATTAAAAATAATTGATTTATATTTGTGAATTGGAATTTTCCTATATAAATGTTAATTGAATGAAAGGTGCATTAAGAGAAAAATTGCCTGTTTTAGTTTTAACTTTTATGGAAAACCACGTTCCTGATTATGATAGAAATTGATTAAGTAGATTAATAATGGAAATGATTAATTAAAAGTAGAGTTTATGAAAAGAAAACTAATGATGTTTTTGACCTTGTTCTTTATGGGGATAGGGGTTATAACTGCTCAGACCCAGATACGGGGTACTGTGGTAGACAATAACGGGGAACCGGTAATTGGAGCCACAATTCAGGTAAAAGGTACTTCGCAGGGTACAGTTACTGATATTGATGGTCTTTTTACTCTCTCTGTACCCGCAAACTCGGCACTTGTAATATCTTATGTTGGAATGGAGACACAAGAGGTGACCGCAGCTTCAAACATGAAAATTGTACTTGTTGCTGACACTCAAATGTTGCAGGAAGTTGTAGTAGTAGGTGCTATGGGTATTGCCAGACCACCGAGATCTGTAGGCTTTGGACAGACAGTTGTTAATCCGGATGAAGCAATTCAAAAAGCAGAACCAGATTTATTCCGTTCATTGGACGGTAAAATTCCTGGTGTACAAATTAGCGGATCGTCTGCTGTTGCCGGAAGTGCAACGAAAGTTTTAATAAGGGGTAACTCTTCATTCCTCGGAAATAACGACCCGTTATACGTTGTGGATGGAGTCCCTTATAGCAATACTGAAGTAACAACTGGTGACAGGCTAGTAACTGCTGGTGCTTATGGTACCGGGATCTCTACACTTGATCCAAACGACATTGAGAGTATGGACATATTAAAAGGAGCTGCTGCTGCTGCACTATACGGAAGTAGAGCTGCGAATGGAGTAGTTCTTATTACAACGAAATCTGGTAGTAAGAAGCAAAGACCTTCCCAAAAGAAATTCGAAGTTACTGTGACTTCTTCGTATACTACAGAAAAAATTGCATCATTACCCGAGTATCAAAACTCATACGGACAAGGTAGCAATTTCCTTTATTCCAATGCGAACGGTTCTTGGGGCCCTGCATTTGGAACCCCTGGTATGGAAACGATACCAACTTGGGCAAACTATTTGGCAGCTTATCCTGATATGGATCCTACCCAGCCTTATCAAGCATATCCAAATAATGTAAGTGGATTATTCAGAACAGGTGGCATTCTTGATAACTCTGTAAATATTATGAGTTATAATGATAAAGGAAATTATAGTGCCACTGTATCACGTTTGGATCAGGATGGCTATATTCCCCACTCACAATTTGAACGAAATTCTTTCAGTGTTGGAGGAAATCAAAAACTAGATAATGGGCTTGTTATAGGCGGTACACTGTCTTATTCCAGATCGGTTCAGGATGGACCTTTCTTTGGGGCAGGTAATTATGGTGGCTCTGTCAGTTCATTTGCCCGCACATTGTTGATGCCCAGAAATATTGATGCAGTAGGGTTGCCATATGAAACACCGGATGGTAAAAATCTGTTCCCATTCAGCAGTACAACTGTTGACAATCCACTCTGGTCATGGAAATACAATACGATCAACACCGTGATGGATCGTACAGTAACAACCATGAATGCATCATATGATATTACTGACTGGTTATCAGCGTCATATCAGTTTGGCTGGAACCAATATGAAATGGATCGCAAACAGGTGATCAATATTGGATCTGTTGGTCCTGAGGATTTTGAAGGGCTAGGACAGATCAATAACGACAACTATACAACGCAGGAATTGGAATCCAATTTCAATATGACATTTAAACACAAATTTGATGAGGATTATGATCTGCGTGTCACTGTTGGTCACAATATCAACCAGAGGGCTACATATCGTGCAGAGGCGACTGGCAACAAGATGATATTCAGGGGTATCTACAATATAGATAATACACAGGAACAATCAGCTTCCGAGTCTCTCACTAAAAGAAGATTATGGGCGATATATGCGGATGCATTGCTTGGCTATAAAGATTATGCATTCTTAAATCTTACTTTGCGTAATGACCACTCCTCTACTTTGCCGGTGAAACATCAAAGTTATTTCTATCCTGCTGTGTCAGGTTCATTTGTGTTTAGTGATGCATTTCAGATTGATACAGATGTTCTGACCTTTGGTAAAGTACGTGCCGGGTGGGGACGTGTCGGTAATGATGCCGGACCATATTATGTGAATGGTGTCTATCTCCAGGATCCGCCTTTTGCCGGGCAGCCAATTATGTTACTTCCGACAACCTCCTATGATCCGGAATTGAAACCTGAGTTTACTACTGAGATTGAGGCCGGAACGGAACTGCAATTTTTTAATGGGCGACTTGGACTTGATTTTACGTGGTATAACAGATCAACTACCAATCAGATTGCTCCTTTAAGCCTGCCCGCATCCACAGGTTCCAGAAGATACTATACCAACTTTGGTGAGTTGAACAACAAAGGTGTGGAAATTGGTCTTACCGTTGTACCCATCGACTTGAAGAATTCTTTCAGATGGCATATTTTTGGAACTTTTACCAAGAATGTGAGTAATGTCGTCTCTTTGATCGAAGGTATTGAGCAGATTACGCTCGATACAGGATCAACTTCTGAACCACAACCAACACTGAAACCTGGATATCCTTACGGATTTCTACGTGGTTCTGTAATTGCCCGCGATACAGATGGTACACCATTGATCAATCCGAATACAGGAACCTTTATGGAGGCTTCCGAACTTGGTGATCTGGGTGATCCTTATCCCGATTTTAAAACCGCAATTACGAATACATTCTCTTATAAAGGTGTTTCATTGAGTATGATGTTTGATGCAAGAGTGGGCGGTATTTTGATCTCTGGCCCTGCATCAGATATGATGGGACGTGGTGTAACCAAAGACACGGAGGATCGTTTAGGCACTAGGATTCTTTATGGGATCCTTGCTGATCCAGATAGTCATGAGCCCATTTTGGATGGTAATGGTGATAGAATTCTCAATACTATTCAGCTTAGTGAGAATGACTTGTGGTTCTCTTCTGCCAGTACATCTCCTACATTTGCAATGAACAGTGTAGATGAATTCCAGGCCTTTGATGCAACTGTGTTCCGATTAAGTGAAATCACTTTAGGGTACGATCTCCCCAAAAAACTGCTCAGAAACACATTTATTGGATCTGTCAACCTTTCCGTGATTGCAAGAAACTTATGGTATTTTGCACCAGGTTTCCCGAAATATACCAATTATGATCCGGGTTCAAATGCATTCGGCAGTGGTAACGTACAGGGGATTGATCGTGAAAGTGCTCCTACTACGAGGAGAATTGGTTTTAATGTTAAGATGACATTCTGATAAGGAGAATATAACAATAACAAATATGAAAAATATAATAAGAATATTACAGGTCTTAGCTGTTGTAGTTACCTTGAATGGTTGTACAAAAGACTACCTCGATATAAACAAAGACCCTAACAGCCCGACAGTTCCTGAGTTGAACAAGCTTCTTCCCGGAAGTGAATTGTATATGGTTGAGGCACTTGGACAAGGAGACTTTATCGGAGACAATCTCTCATCTTATGTACACCAACTCGTTTCCCGTGAGGTGCAAAATTATGGTATGGGTACACAAGCAAATAACCCTTACAATACTTGGAATTATTTGTACACTTATGTTTTAAAGGATCTTGATGCAATAATTGAACATGCTGAACCGGAAGGTAATCTGATTTATGCAGGTATTGCAAAAACATTAAAAGCATATACTTTTTCCGTAATGGTGGATTTATGGGGTGATATACCATTTTCTGAATTTAATGTTGAAGAATTGTTGGCTCCTAAACCAGATACAAGTAAAGATATCTATAATGCTCTGATCGATATGCTTGAAAGTGGAAAAGCTGATTTGGAAAATACCGAAGCTGAAAATCTTTTGAGACCAGGATCTGATGACTTCTTTTATGGTGGTGACAAAGGAAAGTGGGTGAAATTGAATAATACAATTACCTTAAAACTCCTTTTGCAATCTCGTAAAGCGAAATCTGATATTACTGAGTGGCAGGGAAAATTTAATGCTTTGGTTAGTGCTAATAACTTCATTTCTGCTGGTGAAGATTTCCAATTTTGGTATAAGAAAGAGACTACTCCAAGAGATATGCGCCATCCTGCAATAAGTAATTATAGTGGTCAAACTACTCATTTTATCAGTCCTTATTTTTTCGAGACGATGAATGGCGACACCTATAACACTATTGACAATCCTTTTGCAAATATTGAAGATCCACGCATTCCTTATTATTTCGTGAATCAGTTGAAATCCGGTCAGGCATCAGAGAGTCCCCATGAATACAGGAATGGTAATTTTATGTCAATCTTTTTTGCTTCGAATGGACCAAATTCAGCTGGTAGCAACGATAAATCTCTTACCAAATTGGGAATCTATCTCAATGGAGGTAAATACGACGATGGCAAAGGAGGTGTAGTGTCTGTGTTAGATTCATATGGTGAAGCTCCACACAAGTTGATTACTTTTTCATCTCTCAAGTTTATGCTTGCAGAGTTGGCTCTTGCCGGAGAAACAACTGGTGATGCAAGAACTCTGCTGAAAGAAGGAGTGGAGGCTTCAACCGCTCATGTCAACCTGGTAGCAAGCAAACAGCCTAATGTACCTCAAATTTCGAATTCAATCAGAGATGCATTCGTTAATCAAATTCTTACCAGATATGACGCTGCCGATACTAATGGAAAGATGAGAATAGTCATGACTCAAAAGTGGATTGCGAATATTTTTAATCCGGTTGAGTCTTATAATGATCACAGACGTACAGGTTTTCCTACTTTTTTTGATCCAGCAAAAACGCAAGATCCCGGAAATGGAGTCAATCCGGTTGAGGCTGAACGTTCACCCAAGAAAGTTCCACTTACCAATATAGCATCATTTCCAAGATCTCTCTATTATCCTACCAGTTCTGAAACCGAATTGAATCCTAATATGACTCAGAAGACCAATTTGTCCACTCCATTTGTTTTTTGGGATAAATAATAATTAAAATTAGCATATAATATGAAAAAAATATTTTTAGCATTTATCTCCCTCTTCCTGTTACTTGTCTTGCAGAGTTGTGAGAAAGAATTGCCTTATCCAATAAAAGATGTGGAAAGAGGTGTAGTAATCGATATTGTCCGTATTCCCGGTACTGATGGATTATTGTCAGACGGTCTTACGACAGGTGATTACAGAATTAAACTTACGATTCCTGAGACACAGGGTGATTATTCCTTCATGAAGCACGCTCAACTTTTAGCTGTATTGGAAGATGGGGAAGGTAATTCAAAATCAGCTGTGGTTGCCGATAACATCACTGAATTTCCTAATGAGGTGCAAATCAATATTGCTGACGTCTACAGCAAACTCGGTTTAAGTGCACCCTCACTCGGAGAAACACTTTATTTGACAACCAATGTGGTATTGGAAGATGGTAACGTTATCCCTGGGTGGACCAAGCAGATTGGTTTCAATAATAAGGCATTTTCAGGCTGGCAGGTTGATGGACGTTCTTATTCCTACAATGTGCGTTATGCAGTAGCTTGTGGTTGGGATCAAGATCCAAATACCGGTAGTTTTATCGGTCAGTTTACAATGAATGAAGTTACACCTTACGGAAACGATAGTTACCCGGTAACACTTTCCTATAATTCTGCACTACCCGATGCAGCCAGTATTCCTGCTGGTGTAACACCGGAAAATTTGTACGGTATTAATATTTCCCCAATTTCTCCAAATATTTGGGCACCTGCATATGATGTGGTAACTATTTGGATTAATTCAGAGGATTTATCTCTTATTATACCTAACCAGGATACAGGTGATAAATATAGCAACGGGGCTGCAATATTATGGTACAATTTCAGAAATGCATCTGTAAATACTTGTTCAAGAACTATTGAGTTTACTGTAAATCCCTATATTCCGGGCTTTGGAGGATGGGGCGCGTTTACATTTAAAATTCACCCATAGGTAATAAATTACCAGATTTTAAAAGCCATCTCATGCCAATATTGAGATGGCTTTTTTAGTTGATAGGTTGTGCATTGACAATCAACTTGGTGATGTTAGTAAGCCCAATATGAGAGGTATAGTTGTCAATCATTAGCTATGTGAAAGGATGTTTATTGCGAGGTGAAATTGAAATCGAGCAGGGGTAAAATAGTAACCATCTTTTAATCTTTTAAAGACAATAATTGCCGCCTTTTCTTATAGAAAAGGTTATCTTTGCGATTCAGATTTGGGGATAAAATGCAGTTTCGTGATTCGCTATTAACCTTCTTGGCCGTCATTGCTTTTGGTACTTCGTGTAACAAAGTGAACGATAGAGATGTGTTCCAACATTTAACCGAGTTGGACGCACAACTAGACACGCATCCACGGCAGGTGTCAGATAGTCTGAAGACGCTGGATGTAAATGAATTTTCCCGTTCAAATAGAGTGTATTACAATCTCTTAAAGGTGATTTCAGACGATAAGACCTATGCTAATTTCACCAGCGATTCATTAATTAATGCGGTGAATGATTATTACAGGTTGCACGATCGCAAAAACAGAAACTACATCCGTTCTCTGGCCTACCAGGGAATCATACGTACCAGGATGGGAGTAAAGGATAGCACGGTTTTTGAACCTTTAAAAGAAGCAAACCGACTCTTTCAATCCATGGAAGTCCCCGACCCATCTCTCGGATATATGATCAATTACTTTTTGGGAAATATCAATTACAACAATCGGAATTATACCACGGCCTACGATTATTTTCATCACGCACTCGCCAATGCAAACATGGAAAAGGACTCCATTCATGTATTCGATACTTATCTAGCGCTTTACTGGAACGAGATGCAAAAAAAAGATTTCGAAAAAGGTAAAATATATCTCGATTCGCTTTCACGTTATTATAATAGATTACGTAACAAAAATTATTTCATTCTAAATGCCCAGTCAGTCTATTTCGATGTTATTGATGAACCTGAAAAAGCTTTGGAGAGAGCTAAATTAATGTTAAATGATGAGCCAAATGAAAATACAAATTTATCCCGGGTTTATTTTAACATCTCCGATAGATATATTGGTTTCGGACAACTTGATAGTGCCATGCTTTACGCCCAGATGGCAATAGATTTCATAGAAGACAGCACATACCGACAAAATCATCTGTATTTTCAGAACGTAGCAAATATTGCCGAAAAACAATTAAATTTTGAGCTGGCAAATAGATATAGAAAAAAAGCGGCAGAATTATACAAAAATTCTATTACAGAACGCCTGAACACACAGATTGCAGAATTGGAAAAAAAATATGACCTGACCGAAGCCGAAAATGCTACCCTTAGAGCGAGACAACAGAACTTTCACATTATAATAGGTGCCTTGTTACTTGTGATTGTTTTGATTGTCATTGCAATGTATGCTTGGAGGGTGCGTAAAATTAGTAAATTAAAATTGCAACAGGCCGAAATTACCGTG
>DNNJ01000306.1:0-950 GCA_003487955.1 Clostridiales bacterium
CTTGCTTTTCTTGCAGCAATAGTACCCATGGAAACATGGTCTTCCTGATTTGCAGAGGATGGTATGCTGTCAACAGAAGCAGGATGTGATAGGATTTTATTTTCAGAAACTAATGCAGCTGCAGAATACTGAACAATCATAAATCCTGAATTCAAACCTCCATGCTCAACCAAAAATGCAGGCAATCCGCTGAGGGTCGGATTTACCAACCTTTCTATTCTTCTTTCCGAAATATCGGCAAGCTCGGATAGTGCAATTCCTAAGAAATCAAAGGACAGTGCCATAGGCTGTCCGTGGAAGTTTCCTCCTGAAATGCCTTCCTTTGTTTCAGGAAATATTATGGGATTATCGGTAACTGAATTTATTTCTATTTCTACTTTTTCTTTAACATAATTAACAGCATCCTTGCTGGCTCCGTGCACCTGAGGAACACATCTTAAGGAATAAGCATCCTGAACTCGAATTTCTCCTTGCTTTGTTGTCATTTTGCTTCCATTCAATAGCTCCGACATAATTTTAGCAGTATCTATCTGTCCTATGTGGGGACGAATATCATGGAGCCTGTAGTCCAATGCATCAACTATTCCGTTTTGGGCTTCAAAGCTTAACGCTGCTGCAATATCCGCTGCCTTTATAATGTTTAACGAATCATAAACAGTCAATGCTCCCACAGCAGTCATAACCTGTGTCCCGTTTATAAGAGCAAGACCCTCCTTGGCTGTCAGCACAATTACAGGTATTCCCGCTTTTTTCATGGCTTCTTCGCCTGCCATTACTTCTCCTTTGTATTCCGCCTGTCCAAGTCCGATCATAGGCAGCACCAAGTGGGACAGCGGGGCTAAATCTCCGCTTGCACCAAGAGAGCCTTTTTCCGGTACGATTGGATGTACTCTTCTATTCAGCATTTCAATCATTGTTTGTATTGTTTCAAGCCTTGCGCCTGAATAACC
>DNNJ01000306.1:1238-2669 GCA_003487955.1 Clostridiales bacterium
TAAATTTTTCTGGAGTGTTTTTGATTCTTCCTTGGATATGGTTACATCGCTGAACTTCCCAAAGCCGGTTGTAATGCCGTAAACCACATCTTCATTTTCCACAAAGTCATCAACAACCTTCCTTGATTCCAAAATTTTTTCAACTGCAAGCCCAGATAATTCCACCATTTCATAATTTCTGCACACAGCTGTTACTTCGTCTAAAGTCAAAGTATTTCCTGTAATAATAACCTTATCCATTTTCCCTCCTTATAAAAAACAAAAGGCAAATTTCAACATATTAAAATGTCAAAACTTACCTCCTAATATTTATTTTCTCTTAGGTTTATTTCATTTATATTTTATAACATATTATTTGTTTTGTCAATCAGCAAGAATATCGTGGACAGAAATATATTAACGCTCCACCACGATTGCCTTTGCTTCAACCACTGCAGGTATGACGTTTGATACACCTTCCGTATACACAATTATATGATCATCTGCTTTTAATGTTGAATGAGCAAAATTTGTTATTGTGTCGGCACCTGCTGCTATATCATATTCCTTGTTGTCGTCTGCAAGTCCGTAAATCCTCATCTTTCCTGTTTCATCCCGTGATATCTCTTTAACTTTCAGATCCAATTTAGAATCCTCATCATAAAAATCTGCTGCCGTCATTGCCGCGGCATAATCATACTTTTCATCTAAAGCAACATCATAGTTGTTTCCATCCTTAGAATTTAGTCTTACATATTCACCTATGAAGAAATTATTGTTTTTTTCTGTATCAACCTTGAAAAGCTCTACGTTATCTTCACCTTGAATATGAAATCCGCCGTTATCGATTTTAACAATTCTTCCATTGGAAGAATATTTCCCATATGGCTCGGTTTCTTTGTCAGGTGGAGTATCATTTACTGCACATCCTATCATGAACAGCAATAACAAACAAATTAGCATTAACACTATTTTATTTTTCATAAGTACCTCCATTTTTACATTTTTATTTATTATTTATATTTGCCAAAATAATACTAAGATATTCATGCAATATAATTAATAAAACCTTAATGCTAATACTTTTTATTATTTCAAAAGTCAGGAAGAATTCTTAAATGCTTCAAATTAAGAGATTCCCCCTTGCAGTAAATAATATTTATATTTATTTTGCGAATTTTATTAAATAATTGTTTACGGGTTGTACTTTTTTGTGCTATATTATTAATAATTAGTTTTTAATTTTTAAAAATAATTTACGATAAGACGGGAGGTAGATATGGATTTTTTAGACATGCAAATAATAAAAAGCATAGAAAAGGAAGGGAGAATTTCTCACGAAGAACTCTCAAAAAGATTAAATTTATCAAGACCTGCAATACATAACAGAGTTGCAAAGTTAGAAGATCAAGGTATTATAACAGGGTACAAGGCAATAATAGACTGGTCAAA
>DNNJ01000411.1:0-3299 GCA_003487955.1 Clostridiales bacterium
ATTTTAGAGAAAAAATAAAAAAATATGTTGACAAAATTAAAAAAACAACATATAATCTTATAAAAATGATTAATTGTGTATAATTTAATGATTGGAAGAGTAGGTTAAGCGAAGCTTCAGCGAGCCGGAGCAGAGTGTGAGTCCGGCAGTATAGTTTAATTGAAAAGAATCCATGAAAAGATTCTCAGAAGTAGCAGTATGAGAATACGGTTAAAAACCGTTATAATGAAAGAGCGAAGCAGCTGCTTTATAAAAGAGTGGTACCGCGGTGTAAACACTGCCTCTTTATGAGCAGTTTTTTTATGTCCTTTATGACCTGTCCAATTTCTTCGACCAGAGGGAGAAAGAAATTGATGGCAGGTCAAACGCACAGAATGCCAAATTTATGCAACGCAATGAGCAAATAAATTTGATGCATTCCCCTGCGAACCCCATTTGTTGAATGTATAGGGACACACCTCTAAAGTAGTTCTTCGACTCTTTTCAAGATGGTAATAATATTCATGCATGCATGAATATGCATCGAAATAATTTAATTTTTATATCAAATTTGGAGGAACAGAAAATGAAAAAAGAAAAAGTAGTATTAGCATATTCGGGGGGATTGGATACATCAATAATAATCCCTTGGCTGAAAGAAAATTACAACGATTTAGATATTATAGCTTGCTGTGTAAATGTAGGTCAAAACGATGACATGGAATTTGTTAAGAATAAGGCTTTATCTTCCGGTGCCAGCAAGGTATACATCGAAAATGTAGTAAATGAATTTGTTGAAGAATATGTTTATAAGGGAATTAAGGCAAACGCAGCATATGAAGGGAAATACCTTTTAGGCACAGCTTATGCAAGACCTTTGATTTCAAAAAAACTTGTTGAAGTTGCTCATAAGGAAGGAGCAAAATATATTGCCCACGGCTGTACAGGAAAAGGAAATGATCAGGTACGTATTGAAACGGGAATAGCAGCATTGGATCCCACAATTGAAATTATTGCACCATGGCGTATATGGGATATAAGCTCAAGGGAAGAAGCAGTTGATTATGCCGAAGCAAAACATATTGATTTAAACGGAATAACCAAGGAAAGAATATATTCACGTGACCAAAATATTCTTCATATAAGTCATGAAGGTGGAGAGCTTGAGAATCCCGGCATTGAGCCTGATTTTGAAAAATTGTTATTAATGACCAACTCAGTGGAAAAGGCTCCTGATTTGGCTGAATATGTTGAAATTGAATTTGAAAAAGGAATACCTGTAAAATTAAACAACAAAAAATTAAATGGGGAAGATATGCTTAAGTCATTAAATAAAATTGGCGGCACCCATGGAATTGGTATATTAGATTTATTGGAAAACAGACTGGTTGGTATGAAATCAAGAGGAGTATACGAGACTCCAGGTGGAACTATACTTTTGGAAGCCCATAAATACCTTGAAAGTTTTGTGTTGGAGAAAGAAGAAGCACATTTTAAGGAAATGGTTGGTCAAAAATATGCTGAATTGGTCTACAATGCAATGTGGTTCAGCGGTTTTAAGTATGCTCTTGATGCATTTATAGATTCTACCCAAGAAAAGGTATCAGGAAAAGTGAAACTCAAGCTGTATAAAGGAACAATTAAGTTTGCAGGAATGACTTCTGAAAATGCATTGTACAATGAATCAATTTCATCATTCAGTACCGGTGAGCTATATAACCAAAAGGATGCATCAGGATTTATACATTTATATAGCCTGCCATACAAAATTCAGGCTTTTAACGAAATGAACAAAAACAACAAGTCATCAGAAGTTGTTTACAGTTTTAAAGAATAATGTAAGTTTATCTTATAAAAGAGACACAACAAAAATGGGGACATTCCTTTAATGCTTACTCCAAAGAGTAACCCTGCATTAAAGGTGTGTCCCCTGTTCTCTATTAAAACCCTACATTATCCTGTCTAAAACTTTCTTAATTATTGCCGGTGCTGTCCTGCATTTTTCTTCAGAAACGGCACATACTGCAAAGCGGAGTCCTTTTTTTAGTGATATGGCAAATAAGTTTTCTTTTATTAACTCATCAGACAATTTTTTAGCATCCTTGCAAGGTATGCTTACAAAAAATCCATCTCTATAAGGTAAAATCTCTAATCCAACTTCCTCTGCTCCTTTGACAAATGCATCAGCTCGTTTTCTCAGCATTACCTTTGTATCGTTGACTTCCTTTTCATATGCCTTTGTTTTCTCAGGATCCTTGGCTATACGGGTCAATATTTCCATGGCAGCTCTTGTACCGTTAGACCAGTTTGCCCTGTTTGAATGCATGCTTGAATAATAAAATTCTTCAGCTATTTCTTCATCAGAAGATATTCCTATTGCTGCACCTGAACGCATGCCATACATTGTGTATCCCTTTGACATGCTGAATGCAACGATTATTAAAATATTTTTAGGCAGTCCCGAAAACTTAGCAAAGAATTTTCTTCTTTCATCTCCGATTCCTGCATAATCTATGTATGCGCAGTCAACCATTATTATAATTTTGTTTTCAGGGTCTTTTGCATTTTCTTTAGCGATATTTAAAACTTCATCCCATTCTTCATCAGAAAGACTATATCCCGTAGGATTGTTGGCAGGTGTGTTTATTACTGTAACGAGCCTTTTTTGTTTATTCAGCAATTCTTCAAATTTTTCCTTGAATGATTCTATATTAAATTCATTCTTACTGTTGAATAATTCATGATTGGTAACTGTTCTGCCGTATTCTTCGGAAATAGTTATATATGGAGCCCAGTGCCAGTCGCTTACAAGAATGGAATCTCCCGGATTTGTATAATTATATATTCCATGTCTTACGGAGCCTGTGCCCCCGGGAGTTGCTACAGCCCTGGTATATGCATCAGGTTTGTATTTGCCGAAACATACTTTTTGAACTGCCTCCAAGAAATCAGGCTGGCCTGCCACCTGAGCGTATGCTGCAATTGCTGCATTTGGCATTGATTTTAATTCTTGATATACAGTATTTAAACAAATAAGATCTCCATTATCATTAACCAATGCTCCAAGGGTTGAATTAATTACATTTTCTTTTCCGTACTTGTCTATTGCTTCTTTTGCTTTAGCTGCAAGTCCAAAGATTGCATCATTTACTTTTGGCCATTTTGCGTGATCTGCAACCATATTATATGCCATTACATCACCTCGTTTTTTTCTTAATTTTAACATTTAACAAAATATAAGTCAATACGATTTGAAGATGCCCTAACCCTATTTTTCAGAGTCTTTTTTCTGAAAAATAGCGGTAGGTCATTCGCAACGA
>DNNJ01000411.1:3521-3685 GCA_003487955.1 Clostridiales bacterium
TTCGCAACGAGCGCCAATTTTGTGCGTCGTAAGGAGCAAACAAAATTGTGCAGCGAGACTGCGAGATGCCCTAAGATGCCCTAACCCCAATTTTTTTAGAATTAATTTCGATGTCCGAAACATAGCAACATCAATGGATATAAAATATTAACAAAATAAAACGC
>DNNJ01000267.1:0-166 GCA_003487955.1 Clostridiales bacterium
TTCGGACATCGAAATTAATTCTGCATAATTAATTACAAATTTTTGCCAATTCTCTACATATTTCGAGTGATTTCTCCTTTGCAAGTCAATTTATAAAAATCTAAAAACGCCTAGGATTATTATTTGTAAATTTTTGGATATTATGCAAAAAGACTTTACAAAATGT
>DNNJ01000267.1:457-4453 GCA_003487955.1 Clostridiales bacterium
TGCAAAAAGACTTTACAAAATGTAAAGTCTCTTCAATATCCATGTATGGAGATGCACATTATTTAATTTCTACTGTTGCACCTTCAGCTTCCAATGCTTCTTTAGCTTTTTCGGCTTCTTCTTTTGAAACAGCTGTTTTAATTGCAGTAGGTGCTCCATCAACAGCATCCTTTGCTTCTTTTAATCCAAGTCCGGTTAATTCTCTTACTACCTTTATAACCTTGATTTTTCCGGCGCCTGCTGCTGTAAGAACAACGTCAAATTCTGTCTGTTCTTCTTCAGCCGGAGCTGCTGCACTTGTTTGAGCACCTGCCACAGCTACGGGAGCTGCTGCTGATACACCGAATTCTTCTTCGATTGCTTTTACTAATTCATTTAATTCCAACACTGATAACTTCTTTATTTCTTCAACAAAGTTTGTGATTTTTTCACTTGCCATTTTTATATTTACCTCCTAAATATATTAGTTTATGTTTTTGTTATTTTATATTTTTTTGTATTGCCATCCTGAGCGTAAGCGAAGGAACTCATCTTTTAAATTCTGAGATTTAGCAGTCTCATTCACCAAAATACTTGCTCCTAAGCCGCTTCTCCGTCTTTCTTGCTTATCTGATCAAGCATGTAAGCAAGATTTCTGATATTTCCTTGTAATACACCTGCCAACTGTCCAAGAAGAATTTCTCTTGACGGCACGCTTGCCAATGCTATAACTTCATCAGCATTCATAACTCTGCCCTCAGCTATACCGGCTTTTAATACTATTGTATCATTGCTTGTTTTAGCAAAATCATTAGTAACCTTTGCTGCAGAAACTTCATCCTCATATGACAAAGCAATGGCATTAGGACCTTCCAAGTTAACCGACATATCATTGTAACCGAGCTTTTCAAATGCAAAACGCATTAAAGTATTTTTATAAACCTTATACTCAACTCCTGCTTCTCTGCATTTATTTCTTAATTCAGTAGCTTTTTCAACTGTTAATCCCTTATATTCAACTAAAACAACTGATTTGGCATTTCTTATCTTTTCAGCAATTTCATTTACAACCTGTTTCTTATGCTCCAATACTGATTGATTCATCTTGTTGCACCTCCTTTTGTAGAGAGATAATTTCTATCATACATATTCGTAATACTTATAACGCAGGCTCCATCTCCATTTTGTTCACTCCCCTTGGTCGTGCAAAATGGGATTGCGCTGCGTCTGACCTGCCATCCATTTCACATTCGGGGACATTCCTCATGCCCGCAAAGACTTGCTCCATAGTAGAGGTGTGTCCCCATACCTATGTCGTCGAAGAAATGGGGTTAGGTCATTAAAAATTCTCTCCGCAGACGAAGAGAAATTAATCTATTATCTCACCTCGGCCGGGTATTTAAACTCATGATGAGTACCGGCTGTCTGCGGTATTATATTCAATTTTTGATTTAATCCACTTTCGCTTTCGATACAAATGTATCTGTTAGCTTAGTAGTATTCAGCTTGATTCCGGGTCCCATTGTGCTTGCAATGGTAACACTCTTTAAGTATTTTCCTTTGGCAGCTGCCGGTTTAGCTTTCATAACTGCATCAAGTATAACCTTTAAGTTATCAATTATCTTTTCTTCACCGAATGATTTTTTCCCTACCGGAACGTGAATAATGTTTGTTTTGTCAAGTCTGTATTCAACTTTACCGGCTTTTATCTCCTGAACAGCTTTTTCTACATCGAAAGTTACTGTACCTGATTTTGGGTTTGGCATTAAACCTTTAGGTCCTAAAACTCTACCGAGCTTTCCAACTACACCCATCATATCCGGTGTTGCAATAACAACATCGAAATCAAACCAGTTTTCTTTTTGAATTTTGTCCGCTAATTCGGCTTCACCTACAAAGTCTGCTCCGGCTTCCTGAGCTTCCTTAGCTTTATCGCCTTTAGCAAAAACTAAAACACGTACTGTTTTTCCTGTTCCGTGAGGCAGAACTACAGCGCCTCTTACTTGCTGGTCTGCATGTCTTGAATCTACGCCTAATCTCAGATGAGCTTCAACAGTTTCATCGAAATTAGCCTTTGCTGTTGAAAGCATTGCTTCTACAGCTTCTTGCAAATCGTATAATTTCAACTTATCAATTGATTTTATACTGTCTTGATACTTCTTTCCTCTTTTTGGCATATCATTTTCCTCCTTGTGGTCAATCAGCCTTTATAGCCTCCCACTCAGCCATTCTTATTTTTCAACTGTTACTCCCATACTTCTTGCAGTACCTGCCACTAAGTTCATAGCTGCTTCGATAGTATTGGCATTTAAATCAGGCATTTTTAATTTTGCGATTTCTTCGCATTTTGCCTTTGAAAGTGTTGCAACTTTCTTTTTGTTTGGCTCACCCGAACCGCTTTCAATACCAACTGCTTTTTTGATTAGAACTGCAACCGGCGGAGTCTTTGTAATAAATGTAAAAGATCTATCCTGATATACAGTCAATACAACAGGTATAATCATGCCTGCCTGATCGGCTGTCTTTGCATTAAACTCTTTACAAAATCCCATAATATTCACACCATGAGGTCCTAATGCCGTACCAACCGGTGGAGCCGGAGTAGCTTTACCTGCCGGTATTTGCAGTTTTACAACAGCTGTTACTTTTTTTGCCATATTTCCACCTCCTTCATCGCATAACGATGTTATATTGAAAAGTAATTATACTTTCTCAATCTGATCATAATCAAGCTCGATAAGAGTTTCTCTTCCGAACATTGATACAAAAGCTTTGACTTTTCTTTTTTCCTGACTGATACTTTCTACAGTGCCGATAAAATCTTCAAACGGCCCTTCTTTTACTTTGATTGTATCTCCTGTATCAAGTTCTATTGCCGGGAGTCTTTCGATTACACCAAGCGCCTTTACTTCTTCATCAGTCAACGGAACAGGTTTTGATCCGGGACCTACGAAGCCTGTTACTCCCCTTGTGTTTCTAACAAGATACCAAGATTCATCGGTCATTATCATTTTAATAATAACATAACTAGGGAACATTTTTCTTTCTTTTATTTTTTTCTTGCCGTTTTTTACTTCAGTTACTTCTTCCACCGGCACTCTGACTTCAAATATCGTATCTTGCATCTCTCTGTTTTCAACAAGCTTTTCGATATTTACCTTTACTTTATTTTCATGTCCCGAATATGTATGAACCACATACCATCTTGATCCTTGTGACTCTTGTTTCATACCCCTGCTCCTTTTTAAACAATAGCTGAAAGCAAGCCTTTGAATACTAAATCCAATCCCCAAATTATTATAGTCAATGCTAATGTTGTAGTTAAAACAACAATTGTATAATTGGTTAATTCTTTTTTAGTAGGCCAATTTACTTTCTTTAATTCAGTCCTTACACCCTTAAAATAATTTCTTACTTTAGATGTAAATTTTGGTTTTTCATCTCGATTTGACATTACCCCACCTCGTTATTTTGTTTCCTTATGAAGAGTATGTTTTTTACAGAACTTGCAATACTTGTTCATTTCAATTCTCTCAGGATTTTCTTTTTTATTTTTTTCTGTATCGTAATTTCTTTGTTTGCACTCAGTGCAGGCTAATTTAACTGCCACTCTCATTTTTTACACCTCCAAGAATCTTATACGCATAAAGACCCATTATCTTACTCACGATAACACAAATCAAATCTGCTGTCAATATTTTTTTCATTGAAATTTACGAGGAAATTAACAGTTATTTGTCGCATTTCACTTAAAAAAAAGCTTCTGCCCCAAGCAAAAGCTTTTCTTAAATAGCAATTAATTCTACAACAATAATTTTTGTTTGTCAATGAGTAATTTGACGAAATATCATATTTTTTTAAATATATTTTGTTTTTTTGGACGGTTCTTTTTGTTCTCGTGCACAGTCTCATTCACCAATATATTTGCTTGCGCAGTCTCATTCACCAATGTATTTGCTCCCTCTGGTCGCATACATTGGGAATTCGTTGCGAAAGACCTACCGCCATTTTTCAGAA
>DNNJ01000351.1 GCA_003487955.1 Clostridiales bacterium
GGTACGGGTGATGCTAATGGACAGATTCCATATTTTAACCTTCTCGTGATTTGCGCTTATAGCTTCTTTAATGTTTTCAATTAAATCGTCCTCATCAATACCTTCTTTATCAGTATCAGGAAATACAGTTGCGTCAAACAACTTTATTCCCTTATGTCCAACCCAGTTCTTTCCCTCACAAGTATCACCGTACAATGCAATACCGGCAACAAATGTGCCATGTGTTGGATTAATACTTGATTCCGGATATACAGTCCATTTTTCACTAGATAGCCATGGGGCAAGGTGAGGAATAGGTGCAATCCCATTATCGAGAATGCCAACAGTAACATATTCCGTGCTATCATTAGGCTTTATAACATTAACGGTTTCTGCATCGTCCAAAGAATCCAAAGTTAAAAAGTACTTCGGCATCGGCTCAACAGAGAATAACGCTTCGTAAACATCAAAGTCTTTTAAGCCATCCAATGTAGCCTTATCTATTTCAGATAACTTGTAGATGAAATATTGCTCGGAATAGTCCGTCTTGCTGAATGAAATTCCTTTGCTGGAAATCGTTCTTTCAAACAATCGTTGAATAGCAACGTTTTGCTCATAATCTTGAAAATCAACGAGTTTTACTTTGTAATTGTCAACCTTTTCTCCTTCTACGAAAATCGGCTCATATTCGATAAAACTTTCCAAGCAAGAAATAGCATAGTTGTTACGCTCGTAGTCCTTTAAGCGTGAAGATACTGTTTTCATTTCAGCAATGGAATCTAAGCGAACAATCAACTCATCAGCTTCTGATAATCCAATGACATTACTACGATCCGTAACTTGAAATAGGTTTGCAATATCTTTTCGTCTAGATTTTGCTGTAGAATCATCACACATTTTGGCAATAAAAATGAACGGAATCGGTGATGATTTGGCTTCCCTTTCAATAATTAAGGCTTCAAATTCATCGAAATCTGCAGATAATTGGATTGATCTTTGCTCCAATTCCTCGCCAGACAATACCCATTTTGGTGGTTCTGAATTACCACCTGGCTCTATTCTTAATTCATCGACTTCTCTAGGTGCAAAAAACTTAATAGGTAATTTTTCATTACTCATCGATTATCCCTTCTTCGCTTCATTTTTTGAAATGTTCTGAATTCTCCTTAAAGGGATTCCCAAACTTTCATTGATTTCTTTATGGGGTGCATTGTTTTGAAGTAGATATCGTATCAATTCATCTTCATCCTCAATGCTGTGGTTCTTATGAAAATATATTTCTCGAAGCACATCACACCCTGTGACTGTGCCTTTCTCTCTAATAATTGAATTTCGGATAGTATTACTAATAACTGTTCTAATCTCTGAGTGGCTAAAACTTTCAAAAGCAATTTCTAGCTGTTGCATTCGCTTGTCGTTGCCTATAATACTATTGTCAGTACTATCAAAAAAGATTTTTAATAGTTTTCCGATGTTATCTTTCTGAGGTTTTTCCAACGTAATAACTTTTGAGAACCTTCTCCAAATTGCTGGATCAAGTAACTCATGATGGTTTGTAGCAGCAATAAGGATACTATTATTGTTGAGGCTATCAATATTCTGAATTAAGCTATTGACCACTCGCTTTAGTTCTCCCAGTTCATTCTTGTCATCTCTTAGTTTGGCAATAACATCAAATTCATCCAAAAACAAAATGCATTCACGCTTTGCAGCATAATCAAAAATTTTTCGAATATTCTTTGCTGTACTTCCCAAAAGAGAAGAAACTAATCCATCCAGCCTTGCAGTAACAAGAGGTAACTCCGTTATTGTAGAAATGTACTGTGCCACTGTTGTTTTGCCGCATCCCGGAGGTCCGTAAAGCAACAAAGAGTTGGATAACTCCACCCCTGCTTTTAAAAGACTGTCGCGACGTTTGTAGCATTCAATAAATCCACTTATTTCCTCTTCAACATACTTGCTCAACACAATTTGAGAGTTTGATATTTGTGGCATGGTTATTTCAACGATTTCCATACGGCTTTCTGCATCTACTGGTTTTGTCGAAAAACTATCAAGTGATGTAAGGGTTCCTTTTTTATTTGTCAAAACAGAACGAATCTTTTTAGTGAGTGCAATTTCACCTTGTTTCTCCAGATTCACCGCCAATACATTGGCATAATTTAGAACTTTCTCTTTATCACCTACAAGACCACCCTCTATTATTTTAACTATTTCAGTATACAATTCAACATCCACTCCTCTTTGTTATCAGTGTATAGTTTTTTTGCAGATTTGTCAATTAAAATGTTATCGATATTGTCATTTTTGTTATTGTATCCTGAATATATGTTGTTGTTGCAATGTTATTCCTAAAGCAAAATACAGCTTGTCTCGAAGCCCACGCCTTGTTTTTCGAGCACTTGGGCAACGTGTACAAGCTTATGGTATACGACAATACCAGAGTGGCGGTTAAAAAACTTGCCGGCGCTGAAGGGGAGCCTACTGATGCCTTACTCCAGCTTTCACTTTACTTATGGCTTTAAGTTCCGCTTTTGCAACATCAAGTCCGGCAACGAAAAAGGCCATGTAGAGCGAAGTGTAGAGTACGTCAGGCGCAAAGCTTTTGCCACAAGGACACCTTTGATTCAACTGGAAGAAGCAAATCAAATATTTAGCAATGATTTGCTCGCAATTAAATGCCAAGCCCCAGAAGGGTTAGAGGGCAAGACCGCGCTTGATGTTTTAGAAGCGGAAAGGGCGTACCTCTTACCAGGACTACCCATGTATGACACCGCACGAATCGCAGAACTTAGGGTTAGCAAATATTCTGTAGTGATGGTGGATGGTTGTTACTATTCAGTTCCGGACAAGTATATCAGCAAATTAGTTTTGACCAAGATCTACTCCAGCCAGACTGTACCAAGCAGCGTTGCAGTACCTGTCATCTTTACAACTCAGTCTGCCCGGAATTTATTGAAGAGCATTGTTCCCGTCTGGCCCTACCTCCCTATGTGTGTAATGGTTGCGAGACTGAGCGTCTCTGCGTATTAAGAAATAAATATTATCTGCACAAGCCCGCCCAAAACGCCTATGAAGAAATGCTTGTTGAGTCCAGAATTGGCGCCAATATATCTGAAGAAGAGCTTCTTCGCCTAGATGAGTTCATTAGTCCTCTAATCCAAAACAGCCAGTCGATCCACCATATCATTGTTTAGTAATCCTGATGAATTTACATGTACTGAAAAAACAATCTACCGATATGTCAATAGCTGTCTCCTGTCTGCCCGCAATATTAATATGCCCAGAGAGTCTGTCGCCTCAAGCCCCGCAAGTCTAAGCCTGTCGAACATAAAGTGGACAAGCAGTGTAGAGTTGGCCGAACGTATGACGATCTTCTTAGGTATATGGACGCTCACCCGGACACTGCCATCGTTTTTACTTCACTGGCGATATTAAAAAAATCCTTTGGCAGGATTACTTCATAGCCATTACTTTTTAGAAGCATCGATAACTTTTCCTGAATAACCGGATCATCTTCAATAACCATAATTTGATGCATGAAATTTATCACTCCTTTTTCCTGTTTTCTTCACAGAGCTTCTGTATTCTACGCTTGGAATTCCCCATTTTTCTGCGGTCTGCTGTACAGATATATAATCAAGCATTTGTATTCCTCCATAAAATCATAAAGTATCTTTATCACAGTATATACGCAAACACGAATATGCGATTGTCAAGAAAAAAGTGATCCACCCGCCAGAAAAAAATTGAGCCAGTATCATGAAAACGCTAAGAAAAAATTGAGCCACGTTTTACCGATCAGAGTTCTTTTTTCTTTTCAATAGGGTCTCTTCCAAGCGGTAAGATTCCTTTACATTCATATCCAAAATATGTGCGCGGAAGGTGACCCGATCAATTAGCGCGGCAACCATTATTTTGCTTGAACAATTAAGGGAGACTGGAATAGGAAGCTC
>DNNJ01000425.1 GCA_003487955.1 Clostridiales bacterium
TTCCATACAGGAACACCTGCAAATTTAGCCAAATCTTCAACAACTCTTTGTTCATAGCCTCTGTATTCAATACCGTCAAAGAATCTCCCAAGCACCTTTGCTGTATCTTCCAATGACTCTTTTTTACCCATCTGAGAGCTGCCTGAATCCAAGAAGGTTACATGTGCACCTTCATCTAATGCAGCAACTTCAAAAGCGCATCTTGTTCTTGTTGATGTTTTCTCAAACAGTAAAACAATATTTTTCCCCTTCAATAAATAATCGGTAGAGCCTGACCTCTTTTTTCGTTTTAAATCCGCTGACAAGTCAAGTAAATATCTAATCTCTTCCGGTGTAAAATCCATTAATGTTAAAAAACTTCTTCCTTTTAAATTAACTGCCATAATTCATCTCCTTAATTTTTGATTATTTAAGCGTATTTTAATGTTCTATATTTCTACAATATTTCCTAATCCTTTTTCTTTTGCTAAATCTATAGCAACTTTACCGGTTACAAGATCTAACAGGGCTAAACCGGTAGCATCAAATACAGTTATGTTATCATCAGATAATCTTCCTTCTTTTTTGCCTGACAATACCTCACCAAGTTCGCCTATAATAGATTCTTTTGTAATAATACCCATTTTATAAGGTATTTCCATTTCGCCAAAACTAGTACACTGTTTTATATCATCAGCAAAGCTTCTTGCATTCCTAAATATTTCAGGATCAATTTCTTCCTTTCCAATCATATCAGCGCCTATGCAGCTAAAATGCGTTCCCGGTTTGACCCATTCCTTTTTTATTATAGGTGAAGTTGCTCTTGTTATTGTAATTACAACATCAGTATCCTGCAGTACAGCAGGCATATCATTAACGGGTATAAACACTTTATCATTAACTTCTATATTTATGTCCTTTAATCTGCCGGCAATATCTCCCGTAAATTTAACTGCATTTTCATAATCGATCGGATCAATTACTCTAATATTTTCAATTTGAGGCATTTCAATCAATGTTGCTGCCAACATATAAAATGCCTGACGCCCTGCACCTGCTAATAATAAATTTTTTGAGTTTTTTCGAGCGAGTGCTTTTACTCCTAATGCTGCCGCTGCTCCGGTTCTCATACTTGTAACAAAGGAAGCATCCATAACACCTAAAGGAACTCCCGTTTTAGAATCAAACACCAGCAACAGTCCGCTAAAACTTGGAATCCCTAAATCTTTGTTTAAAGGAAAATTGTTTAGAATTTTTGCACCGTGAAGCTTTTCTCCCATTACGTAACCGCTGCGTATGTCCATAACTGCCTTTTCTTCGTCGAAGTGATATTCTATAGAAGGCCACACAGAGGTTTTCCCGTCAGATTTTTGAATATATACACTCTTAACCCCTTCTATAACCTTATCGAATTCTAAAACCTTTTTTATTTCAGATTGACTTAATGCAATAATTTTCATTTATATCCTTTCCTCATTCTTCATGGGTAATGCTTTACCCTGAGCAACTAATTCTTCAATATATTCATCAATAAGCTTCATACCTTCCTCAAGCTCAGTTGCATGTGAAAGTGAGAAGCGGAATGTGTGCGGTAAATAGAAACAGTCACCGTGACATACCAATACTCCCTTTTGATCAAGTAGCTCATCACAGAATTTTTCTGCATCTATATCCAAGTTGTAGTGAATCAGGTATGTGGTACCATATGCATCGGCATACTGGCACAAATATTTATGTCCATCTAGCCATTTATCAACTTTTGCTTTATTTTCATTTATGATTTTTCTACTTCTTGCATAGATTTTATCCACATGCTCAAGAGCTATAGCAAAAATCCACTCATCAAAGACACCGCCACAAATAGAGTCATACGACCTTCGATTGAACAGTTCTTTTCTTGTTTCAGAATCTTTGCATATAATCCAGCCTACTCTCGTTCCGGCCATGGAGTAAATTTTAGAAGAACTGCAAGTAACAATTGCCTTACCATAAATATCAGCAAAAGAAGGCATATACTCTTCCTTAAGGCCTCTGTACATTTCGTCGCAGACAACCCACGCATCTACATCTTTTGCTATTTTTACAATTTCCTCCATCTCTTTTAATTCCAAAAGAGAGCCCGTCGGATTGTTTGGATTTGTAAAAAAAATAGCTTTAGTATTATTATCCACAACCTTTCTTACCTCATCAATATCCAGTTTGTATCCTGCTTCAGGCTTAAGGTGAATCTGACGAACTTCTGCACCTATTGATTTTGGAAGAGAATAAAATTGTTGATAGTTTGGCATTATTGATATTACATTATCGGTTTCTTCAATCAAAGCAAACACTACTGTGTTGTTTGCACCTGTGCCGCCATGAACCAAAATAACTTCTTCCGGATCAACATTCTTATAAAGATTTGCCACTGCCTTGCGAGTTCTCGATGTTCCCTCAAAATTTCCATAACCCAGGTTCATGTGCCTCAATTCTTCCATGAAATCTTCCATGCTTTCACCGGTTAATTCGAATAATTCTTCTACTGTCAGGGGAAGAACACAGCTTCCACCTAAATATATTTTATTTTTTTCGCTGTCACATGCCGGGTTTAGCCAGTTTTCTAGGACAAAATCATCTATTTTCATTTTTTTCCTCCTAAAATTCATTTAAATAATACTTAATTCTAAATACCGTTATGTCCTTAATCCTCTTTTTACATTTATTTATAGAATAAATAGCCTAATAGATTAATGAATTGTTATCCTTAAACTAACATAATAGTTAAGAAAATACAAGTCTACGAGCCTATGATAATTTTATGCACAGTATAAATATTATCATAGACTCTATAGGCTATTTAGATAAGGTCATTTATGAAATGGAAGAAATGCAATGCGTGAATATTACATTTGCTTTCTTGACGCAATCAATACTATCGGATATTAGTTCTCTTTCATAAAAATCTGAATAACGAGCCATATCCTTTTACTTCTCCATTATAATCAATCTTTTTTAATGCAGAAAATAGTGATACCTGATTACTTGACAACATAATTATTCCTAACTTAGCCTCTAATAACTCCATAATTTCGATTGTTCTCGAATTTGTACAGCTAATAAAAGTACCATCCACATCCGGTGTCTTTTCATACATAGTCATTACTCTTTCAGCATATTTTACAGGTACAACACGTACTATTTCATTGTCAAGTGTGCACTGCTCACCGGTAATATTTTCAACAGTTATACCTAATTGTTCAATAAATGCCTTTTCTTCAACATTAATTGAATCAAGGTATGGTGTTGCCATATTTATTTTTTTGCAGCCCGTTACCTTTAACGCCTCTAACAGTCCTGTTGAGGTTGTTGTAGCAGGAATTCCACCAGCCGCGTCAGACATTCTTTTAGATAATTTTTCATCCCAGCCAGGACCACCAAGAAAACTACCTGCAGTACATGCAAATACAATAACATCTACCTCACATGATGCTAACTGTTTTGATAACCTCTCAATCTCATTGGAATTTACCATATTCCAAATGTCTTCCGGTTCTGAACTGTCATTATCTATTGAAATACGAGCTACATGGAATGATACATCATCTGGCAACGCCATATGCCATTCTTTTTCAAGCGACAGACTAGATGCAATATAAATTACACCAATTTTTACACTCCATTTTGACCTTTCTTCAATTACTTTCTTTTCTTCTTTAGTAAGCTCCATTTTTTCTCCTTTCACTCTAATGTTCTTAATGTAAAATTAAAATCCCAATTCCTCTCCTACAATTATAATATGGTAATCAGATTCTATAGGTCGTTTATGCAAAATAGTCGTAATGTTACAAAATCTATTCGGTGAACTACAACGTATGCATGCTCCGCTTTTAACACTGGGGCATACTTCACCGTACTTTATTTTATTCATTGGTGCAGCCACATTAGAAATTCTATCCCTGGCTGCAGCCTCATTGGAGACAACCTTATTGATTCCGACTATCATAATTATTGTGTCAGCACCGTAGAGGCTGCCGGCAATTCTATTTCCTACACCATCGACGTTTACGATTTCGCCCTCCATAGTAATGGCATTAGCACTTAATACGAACACATCGCTTGTCAAATAGTCTGCTAAAATGTCTCTTGCTTGCTCTCTTGTGGGAGCTTTTACATAACCATATTCATCACTGTTATATCCATGAAGATTTAACGCTGCCACATTAGGAATAAGTTCACAATCCCTTTTTCTTAAGTCTCCTTCCATGTCCAATTCATAAAAGCTGTGAGAATCCCCTATGCCTACAATACTGCCATCCGGTATAAGAGAATGAAGCAGACTCGCTGCTTCTCCCTTCGTTTCTACATAATAAGCTTCAAATAAATTCTTTTTTAATGCCTTTACCAGTGCCTCACCCTTATTCTTGTATAATTCTTTCTTTATTTCCTCAATATTATGTGTAACAGCTTTTAGAGGCACATTTACTTCTTGTCTAAGTTTACGCATTTACTATTCTCCTTTGCTTCGCTCAATATCTGAATCAAATAAGTCGAGAACCTCCTGTCCTGATTCACCAATCTCATCGACAAAAGCTTTTCTAGGTGCCGCACCAACTATTTCCTTCCATTCAGCCTTTGTTTCTTCAGAAACATCAATAATTTCCAAATCAGGTTTCCTCTCCTTTATCTGTTCTAAAGAGTCATCTGCAATCTGAGTTCTGTTTGCTAATGCTGCGGTATTTACCTTCATGAAAGCATTTGATAACTTTTCCTTTTCTTCATCTGTTAAGCCATTATAAAAACCACTATTCGTAATAACCACATCCTGTACGCATTGGTGATTAGAAAGCAACAAGTATTTCTGTACTTCAAAAAAATTATTGGAGTTAATAATTGTAAGCGGATTTGTTTGTCCATCTGCAGTGCCAAGCTGCAATGCACTATATATCTCCGAATAAGTAATTGTTGTAGGAGATGCACCAAAAGCCCTTACATTAGCGATATCAATGAAATTATTCATTGCTCTTATTGTCTGGCCATTGAAGTCTTCTAATCTACCTAATTTCTTATTGCTTGTGAAATTGCTAAAAGTTTCTGGATACCAGTCCAAAATCTCCAACCCTTTATCCGAAACTAAATCATTAATATAACTAACCGCTTCGCCCTCTCTAAAGATGTATGATAATTGTTCATTATCTTCAGGAAGTGCATAAGCAATAGTAAATATTTGTGCTTCTGGAACAATGTTTGCAAGTGCCAAGGAATAAACCTGAGCAAATTCGCTGCCGCCACCAAGTACTAATTCCATTCTCTGCTCATCATTGCCAAGTTGTTCGGCACCAAAAAGTTCAACTGTTACATTGTCAAATTCTTCCTCAATGTACTGTTTAACTAAATCAGCATATTGATCAAGCTCATCTCCGTTTCTACCGGTATGTGCATATTTCCAAACTTTCTGCTCAGTGCCGCCATCATTGTCTCCGCAAGCACTCAATGATAATACTAATACAACTGTTAATAATAGAATTAAAATCTTTTTCATCTCTTTCTCCTTTCATTTTATCGCTTTATTCACAGCAATCTATGAATAATAGCTAAATTGGGAAATGCTATATAAATAACTGATACAAACACTAATATAATTAAGTATGCAGGCAAGCCTTTTACTATACTTAAATACGGTCTATCAAATGCAGCGCAGGCAACAAAAATATTCGAGC
This sequence comes from Clostridiales bacterium, assembly GCA_003487955.1. GTDB lineage: Bacteria > Bacillota > Clostridia > Tissierellales > Sedimentibacteraceae > Sedimentibacter. The sequence continues at coordinate 5,676 of DNNJ01000425.1, forward strand.
CAAACGGAGGTGTTATACTTCCAATAGCTGCTTGGATTGAAACCAAAACACCTATATATACAGGATCCATTCCCATAGCTTGAGTCATTGGAAAAATAATAGGAAGCAAAATAAGCATCGCCACTATCTGGTCTACAAACATACATGCTATAAAAAATGCCAATGAAACTAATATTGCCATACCAACCGTAGAATTAATGTTTTGTGCAGCAATTATTGTTAATGTTTTCGGAATATTGAAATACGAAATTACCCATGAAAATCCCTGTCCAACTGCAATAAGAACAAATATAGCAGATGTCATTATTCCTGTTGACTTAGCTAAGTCCAACAAGTCCTTAAAATTAACCGTGCGGTAAATTAACATTTCACATAACATGGCATATATAACAGATACCGCTGCAGCTTCAGTAGGTGTAAACGTGCCGGAATAAATTCCTCCAATAATCAATACCGGGAATCCAAGCGCCAATATAGACTTTCTAACTGATACAATTCTTTCTTTCCAACTTACTCTCTTAAATTTAGGAATATTTTTCTTATTAGCATAAAAATAGTTATATACTGCAAAGAGCAGAAAAACAAATATTCCCGGTATTACGCCAGCCACAAATAA
>DNNJ01000241.1:0-1807 GCA_003487955.1 Clostridiales bacterium
TGCAGGGGCGGTCTTTGACCGCCCTAATTAAGTATATTCCCTCTTGCTTATCCTCTAATCATTAACAATTGTATTGTAGTCCTTATAACATAAATACCAATCAGTACAATTTAACCCTAAGCTGTCATTCTCCCTTTGCAACGCCTCGTTTAAATCATGCGGAGGAGGAACAATAACCGGTTGGCCGGGCATCCAATTTGCAGGAGCATACAGATTATATTCATGAGTTAATTGAAGTGTATCAGTTAATCTTAATATCTCATATGTATTCCTTCCGCTTGATACGGGGTAAGTTAAAATAGCGCGAATTCTTCCTTCAGGATTTATAATAAACAGATCTCTTACACTTTCTTCATATACTCTGTCCGGATTAACCATTCCATATAAGCGTGAAATTTCTGCATTTCTATCAGACATAAGGGGATATGAAATCATGATACCTGTTGTATTATATATACTAATTAACCAATCAATGTCAGAGAATGTGCTGTCTATAGTTAAAGCTAAAAGCTGTACATTTCTTTTTTCAAATTCCTGTATTAATTGTTGAAATGAAATTAATTCTGTTGCTGATACTGGCGTATAATCTCCGGGTTGACTAAAAAATACAACCCACTTTCCTCTATATTGTGATAATGTAATAACTCCTTGGGTTGATGAAGAAGTAAAGTCAGGTGCCATTCTGCCGATTGTTATACAACCGGTTTCTACATTATTTCCATTAACTATTCTCATATTTTAAGCCTCCATATTTAATACTCTCTATATAATATGTGAAAATTTCTTATTGTTGAATTATTCATGATTAACATCTTAGTTAATGAATTATACTATTAAAATCATAGAAAGAATACTCGCATAAATGAATTTCACCCTTGTTGGAAGTTTGTGCTGCATGCAAAATAATTTTGTCGCAATCTCTTGTTTTTTGTAATATTTCCAAGGAAATGCTCACATTTCCGCATTTGTCGGAGCATTCTGACATAATTTCCCTGATTGCACATGGTTATTATATTACCGCAAAATCATTTATTTTTACATATTTTTCTTAAAATCTTTGGTTTCCAAATTCTCCAATTGTATTACTTTTATGCAATTTTTTGCCACGTATTTAATTTTGTTACATCGCAAATAATAAGCATAAGAAAGTCAGTAATTGATTTTCTAAATTTAATCAATGTAAAATTTTGACCTGTTACATAGAACAGGTTCATAGGGCCCAATGTGTAATTTACCAATTTAGCATAATATTACATGATTAAATTGAACCTAATTGATAATAATAAGAATACATCTTAAGAGAAAGGAGAATTAAAATGGCATCAAACAATAGTGGAAGCGGAAGCAACAACATAGTAGTTCCTGAAGCAAAACAAGCTCTTAACCAGATGAAGACTGAAATAGCTAATGAATTAGGCTTAACAAATTATGAGCAGACAGATAAGGGAAATCTTACTGCAAGACAAAATGGTTATGTAGGCGGATACATGACTAAGAGATTGGTTGAAATGGCTCAGAGACAAATGAGCGGCGGCGGCGGACAGTTCAAATAGTGATTAATAATAAGAAATAAAATTGGTGGATAGAAATTATCCACCTTTTTTTATTTTTTTATTTTTTCGTCCATTAAAGGAACATTTGCAGCTTACTTGAAATTAGCAGGACGTCTTTCTATAAAAGCAGTCATTCCTTCCTTTTGGTCTTCATGGGCAAAACACAAGCCGAATAAATTCGCTTCCATTGCAATTCCTGTCCCAATGTCTGTATCCATTCCTCTGTTCATGGATTCTTTTGCATATTTTAACGC
>DNNJ01000241.1:2090-5900 GCA_003487955.1 Clostridiales bacterium
TGTGCATCTATATGTCCGCCCGTTAATATTAATTCCTTTGCCCGCCCAAGTCCAACCAATCTTGGAAGTCTTAAAGTTCCTGAAAATCCCGGAGTAATTCCAAGACCTACTTCCGGCTGACCAAACTTAGCTTTTTCCGATGCAATTCTAATATCGCAGGCCATGGCAAGTTCGCATCCGCCACCAAGTGCATATCCATTGACAGCTGCAATTACAACCTTTTCAAGCATTTCGATTTTTCTGAAAATTCTAGAGCCGTTTTCCGCAAATTTCTTTGCCTCTTCAACATTAAATCCGTTCATATATGCTATGTCTGCACCGGCAACAAATGCCTTTCCTTCTCCCGTAAGTATAATTACAAAAACCTCTTCATCACAAGCAACCTGGTCAAAAACATTATCAAGTTCCTTTATTACTTCCTCATTCAATGCATTCAATGTTTGAGGACTGCTAATTTTGATGGTGCAAATTCCCTCATTCTTTTCCAATAACAGGTTTTTAAATTCCATATTCATACCATCCTTTTTATTTTATTATTAAGTGACTGCTCATTGCAAATGATACTAACGCTTTGTCATCCTGAAAACCGCCCCTACATGCGTTGTTTTTATATTATTTGGGTCAAGTCCCACATTTTGTTCAGCACGTGCTTGATGTTGTATTTTTGCGCCAATTCATCGGAATGTTTCTGCCATCCCACAAGCACCGGTGTAACTTCTGCATTTATGGCACATTCCATGTCAAATTTTGAATCACCTACATACAATGTATTTTCCGGATTGCTGTTTAATTCTTGGATAGCCTTAATCAAGGGCTCCTTATCAGGCTTGTGCTTTACCACATCATCTGCGGATATAATAACCTGAAAATACTGGTCCAAATCGAAATTTTTCAAAGCATTCAAGGTGGATGAGCTAAGCCTTGATGTTGCAATTCCGATTTTTATATTCTTATTGTGCAGATACTTTATAGTTTCGCTTACAGTGTCATAAAGGGTTACTTCTTTATCAAATCTTCCTATCTGATACTCTCTGTAGCTGCCCAACACATCTTCATACTTATAGCCGCTGAAATCCCTTTTCAGTGTTAATACAAGGGGCTCTCCGAATGTTCTTAAAACATAATCTTCATCACAATTGCAGTCATGATATTTGTTGTAGATATGATTAAAAGAGTTTAATATCAACTTATTGGTATCTGCTAATGTTCCGTCAAAATCAAATATAACTGTATCAATCATTTTTACTCCTTGGACTTTTTTTCATGCTGAGACCTATTCTCTGTCTTTCTTTGTCTATGCTTATAATTGTTACATTGACAGTGTCTCCTACCTGTACAACTTCCATGGGATTTTTAATATACTTGTCGCTCATTTCAGAAAGATGTACCAAACCATCCTGTTTCACTCCTATGTCCACAAATGCCCCGAAGTCAACCACGTTCCTTACAGTTCCGGTAAGTTTCATTCCTACTTTCATATCTTCAAAGTTCATAACATCACTTCTGAATACTACCTTAGGCATTTCATCACGGGGGTCCCTTCCGGGTTTTTTAAGCTCTTCTATAATGTCTGTTAATGTAGGAACTCCTACATTTAATTCTTCAGACAAAACTTTTATTCTGTCTTTAATTTTTTCTCCTGAAGGTTTTTTGTCCTCCTTGAAGTTTATTTGAGCTAATGCCTCAAATCCTTTCAGCCTGACATTTTTTGCAGGCATTTTTACCTTTTTATCTTCTTTTACGGGAATTTTCATTATTCTTTCATTTATGTCTCTTAAGGTTCCGCTTCTTAAATCTTCAATTGTATAACCTAACTTTTTCAGAAGCTTTTCTGCAATTTCATAAGTTTCAGGATGTACTGCAGTTTTGTCAAGAGGATTTTCCCCGTCAGAAATCCTCAGGAAACCTGCACATTGTTCAAATGCTTTATCTCCAAGCATTTTTATCTTCATAAGTTCTTGTCTGTTTATAAATTTACCGTTTTGTTCTCTGTATTTTACTAAATTTTTCGAAATTGTCTTTGTTATTCCCGACACATATTGAAGCAGTGCAGGAGAAGCCGTATTTAAATCAACACCTACGCTGTTAACGCAGTCTTCCACAACTCCGTCAAGCTCCTGTCCTAATTTTGTTTGATTTACATCATGCTGATATTGTCCGACACCGATGCTTTTGGGGTCGATTTTAACAAGTTCAGCCAAAGGGTCCTGAAGTCTTCTTCCTATGGAAATAGCTCCTCTTATGGTAACATCAAGCTTTGGATATTCTTCCTGGGCTAATTTAGAAGCTGAATAGACAGAAGCTCCCGCCTCGCTTACTATTGTATAAGTAACCTTTTTAGGAAATGTATATTTTGACAGCATATCCGATACAACCATTTCTGTTTCTCTCGAAGCTGTTCCGTTTCCTATTGTAATAACATCTATATCAAATTTATTTATAAGTTCAGCCATTAACTTTTGAGACTTTTCAACTTCATTTCTCGGCTCATTTGGATAAATTACTGCTTCTTCCAGAAACTTGCCTGTTCCATCCAATACAGCTAATTTACAGCCTGTTCTGAAGCTTGGGTCTACGGCAAGAATTCTTACATCCTTAACAGGAGGAACCATCAGCAGATTCTTGGTATTTTTGCCGAATACCTTTATTGCTTCTTCCTCAGCTCTTTCTGTAAGCATGTTTCTTATTTCTCTTTCTATGGAAGGAGCAATAAGTCTTTTATAACTGTCCTGAATTGAAGACAGGTAATATTCTGCAGTTATTGCATTTTCATTTGTTATTTCTTTTGATATTAAATAGTTGATTATTTTTTCATCAGGTGAATTTAATTTAACTTTTAATTTCTTTTCCTTTTCACCTCTGTTAATGGCAAGAATTCTGTGATTTGCAATTTTATTAACCGGCTCTTCAAATTTATAATACATTTCATAGACGGTTTTTTCATCTTCATCAGCTGCTTCTGATAACAGTATTGCATCATTTACATACACTTCACGTATATGCTTTCTGTAGTCGGCATTATCTGAAACAATTTCAGCTATTATATCGCAGGCACCCTCATATGCTTCTTTAGCATTGTTGACACCCTTTTCTTCATCTATGAATGGGCTTGCTATTTCCTCAAGGTCCCCTTCCGTAATGTTTTGTGCCAATATAATTTCAGCCAAAGGTTCAAGTCCCTTCTCTTTGGCCTTTGATGCTCTTGTTGATTTTTTCTGCTTATACGGCCTGTATAAATCCTCAACCCTTTGCAGCACATCTGCGCTTAGTATTTCATTTTTAAGCTCATCTGTAAGTTTACCCTGCTCTTCAATTAAGCGGAGCACTTCTTCTTTTCTCAGCTCCAAATTTCTTAAGTATGTGAGCCTTTCAAACAGCTCTCTTAAAACCACATCATCCAAGGAGCCTGTCTGCTCCTTTCGGTATCTGGCAATGAATGGAATTGTATTTCCTTCATCTATCAGCTTAACCGTGTTTTCTACCTGGATGGGCTTTAAATTAAATTCTGTGCACAATATTTTATTAATATCTATCATTTTTCTCTCCCTTGTTACTATAACATTCAATTATTTTCACTGTCATACGTGTTTTTAATTGTCATCCTAAGGGCTTTATCCCAAAGAATCTCATGAGTTCGCGCAGTCTCGCTGCACAATTTATATATTCGGGGACATTCCTCATGCCCACAAAGACTTTCCCCATAGTAGAGGTGTGTCCCCATACCTTTAATAAATAGGGTTAGGACATTTTTGATTTCATTTTCAAATATTCGTTCATAAACATATCGAGATTGCCGTCCATTACCGACTG
>DNNJ01000241.1:6178-7199 GCA_003487955.1 Clostridiales bacterium
CGGATTTGGCTTCCCCATGCAATTTGATTGTATTTTCCCTGAATATCTTCAATCTTTTCTTTGTTTTCAAGCTTCTTTATTTCCAAGAGCTTTGATTTTAACATGGTCATTGCGGTTTCTTTGTTCATGTGCTGGGACCTTTCGTTTTGGCAGGACACCACAATGCCTGTGGGTATATGTGTTATACGTATTGCCGAGTCTGTAGTATTTACATGCTGTCCCCCGGCACCGCTGGAGCGGTAAGTGTCAATTCTTAAATCTGCTTCATTGAGCTCAACATCTTCATCATCATTAATTACAGGCGTTACATCCACTGATGCAAAAGATGTGTGCCTTCTGTTTGAAGAATCAAAAGGTGATATTCTAACCAGCCTGTGAACACCCTTTTCAGATTTTAAATATCCGTAAGCATTTTCCCCTTCAACAAAAATGGTAACACTTTTAATACCGGCTTCGGTATCTGTTTGCATATCATATATATCCATGCTGTAGCCCTTGGATTCTATCCATCTTGTGTACATCCTGAGAAGCATCTCTGCCCAATCCTGCGCCTCCGTGCCTCCCGCACCGGCATGTATGGATAAAATGGCGTTGTTTTCATCGTATTCATCGCTTAAAAGAGCAACAATTCTTGCACTTTCCAATTGTTCCTCCGTCTCATCCATATTTTCAAGAAGCTCAGGCACCAAGCTTTCATCGTCTTCTTCTTGTATTAATTCAACAAGAAGCTCAATTTCCTCAACCTGTTGTTTTAAACTATTGAATTCTTCTATTCGGTTTGTATTATGCTTGAGTTTTTGTGATATTTTTTGCGCTTTTTCCTGATTGTTCCAAAATTCAGGCTCCTGCATCTGTGATTCCAATGTAAAGTTTTCTTCCTTCAACTTTTCCAAGTCAAAGGGAACCACCTACCTCATTTAATATATCATTGAACTTTTTGATTCTTTCAGTAATTTCATACCAGTCAGTCATATTGTCATCTCCTTCTAAAATTATTTGTGTCCGAAACCGTGAGCGGATA
>DNNJ01000356.1 GCA_003487955.1 Clostridiales bacterium
AGGGGGGCTGTAAGATGAAGATTGGTCGCAATGATCCGTGTCCTTGCGGAAGTGGAAAGAAATATAAAAAGTGTTGTATTGATAAATGTGTACGTGATGTCTCTGATGTTCATACGGTACCAATTGAGAATTCCGTATCGGGTTTTGATTATATTTTATAGACAAAAAAAGTAAATTCTTATTGCAGGAATTACTCTATACTATTAACGTGACATAAACTTGTGCAAATATAACTACAAAGCAATAATTTACCACTTGACAAATACAAAATATCGAATACAATGAATATATAATAATGAATATTCATCGTTATATATTCATCCATTTTCAGCTTAAGACTATTCTACACACATTGAAAGGAGCATGAGTATGAAAAAAATTAAAGGATTCAAATTTTTAACACTGGTTTTTGGCATTGTTTTCGCACTTACAATGACCAGTATCGCAAGTGCGAAGTCAAGAGGAGGAAATGACAATATGATTGTAAACATAAATGGAGGAGTTGTAGAAATTATTTCGGGAGAATCCAGTGAACCAACATATGAATACGATAATACTCTTTGCACTGTTGTTTCTGAAACGGTTGGTAACTCTACTACCATTACAATCACCTCACTAAAAACAAATAATAGTTGGGCTGGGAAGGTCTGTAAAATATTTCTTCCAACTTCTATTGATACATTAAGTATTAATACTCAGACGAATAGCGTTACTTCAGTTTCAAATTTTAATGTAGATATGAATGTTACAGATAATGGATTTACGACAATCACTTTACCTTTGGACTATGCTGCAGATGTAAATGTAGTGACTACTGGTGTAACCCAAGTTACAATACCGAAAAATATTGATAATGCTACTTTTACTTCTACTAATAAGGGTGTCGGTATTGTAACTCTTCCGTTTAGCGATTATTTTTTCCTTAACAAGAATTATCAAAAGGTTTTTGGAAATGGCGAACAAATATATAAATTTGAAGCTCAAGAAAGAGCATTGCTAACAGTTTTATTAAGTGATTGATTTAAGTAAATAATAATGTAGATATAATCTTAAACTGAATTTGAAATTATTTATTTAGACAGCAGTATACCTTTTGAATTGATGCTTAACTAAAAGATGATGAATCCCTGAGTATGACAGTATATATTATCCATTTCACCATTCCAAATATGAGAGAGGTAAATATTATGAAGAAAATCACAGAAGATGTCATTATGCAGGATGGTAATAAAGAAGCACTGAAGAAAAAATTATGTTCAGTATGTGAAGACAATTGGAAGCAAAATGGATATAAAAAAACAAGCGTTAAGGAAATTTGTGATCAAGCAGAGGTTGCTATAGGCACCTTTTACTCTGTATTTCAGACAAAAGAAGATTTATTTGTTGAAACTATGCTAATTATTCAAGAAAGACTAGATTTTCATTTTTTTGAGCAAACACTATCTAAAGACCCTAGTTTAGATGGGTATGTGCGAGCCATAAAGAAGCTTTATAGAGAATACAGTGAAACACCGTTTTTATATGAAGTTAATACCCCTGATTTTACAGCCTTGTTGAAAAAAATTGATTCTAAAATGATTGAGAAACTCCATGTTGATAGTGTGAAATTTTTTCAAAGGGCCTTAAAGAAGGCCAATTTGGTTCTTAAAGTCGATGAGAATATAGCAATAGGTACCCTTAGTGCCTTACTTTCAAATGTACAAAGCAAGGATGTATTGAATAGAACTTATAATCATATAGAACTATTTGACTTTATGTTAGATTCTCTTATTGGATCGTTGTTTGAACAAGATGACGATAGAACTTAATAAAGGGGGAAAGAAATATGTCCATTGCAGTAGAAGCTAAAAAGATTTGTAAGATAATAGGAGAAAAATCTATTTTAGATAATGTAGATTTAAGTGTTCGTGAAGGGGAAATATATGGCTTCTTAGATGCCAATGGAGCTGGTAAGACAACATTTATCAAAATACTTATGGGTATGTATGTATTATAAGACATCGGGGGATATTAAGATTTTTGATCAGCAAATCGATCGCAATATACGTGAAGTCTATCGTAAAATAGGATATATAGTAGAAACACCTGTCTTCTATCTTGATTTCACGGTCAAGGAGAATCTTATTATATATTGTGATTACTTAGATTGCCCTTATTCGAAAATATTAATTGTATTAGATATGGTCGGCTTACAAAATTGTGCGGGAATGTTTGTAAAAGAAATGTCGTTAGGAATGAAACAGCGTTTAGCGATTGGAAGAGCCTTGTTAGCAGATCCTAAACTATTGCTATTGGATGAACCAATCAATGGGTTAGATCCTCAGGGTATAAAAGATTTTAGATTTTTGATGAGGAAGATTAATGGGGAGTCGGGAGTTACGATTCTCATTTCAAGTCATATATTAGATGAAGTGTCTAAAATTGCTGATACTATTGGAATTATTCATGAAGGAAGAGTGTTATCTCAATTACCCATAGACTAAGATGTACCCCTTGTCAAGAC
>DNNJ01000302.1 GCA_003487955.1 Clostridiales bacterium
TGTTTTATTGGTTAAAAACTCTGAAGGAATAAATCCGATGCCGTCTATCAAAAAAAAATGCCTCGTATTATGCTTTTCAGGCATAAAGGATGCGAAGGCCTTATGCTTCTTTTATTACGCATAGAACATCATTAAATCTCATATATAGGTTGTTAACATATTTCGAGGTCGGCACAGTAATAAACCGTTACAATGAATTGGATATGTAAAATGTATCTAAAACAGATGCTTTGCAAGCAGAACTGAAATGAGGTAATTACGTTTTTTGAGGGTTGTTGTGCGGAATGTTAAGTAAAATTATTATTTTTATACTATTTCTTTATACTGTGAAATTTCTTCGAAACAATTGACTGAGGCTTATGATATCACGAAGACAATTCTTAACAAACAGCATGGGCCTATTGGGCGGTGCCACGTTGTTAAGTCCTGGCTGTATACTAAAAAAAAACAACAAAACGGAAACAGCATCTGAACCTGCGAAGACTTTATCTTTAAAATATGTAAGAGGAAATATAAAAATTATTGGTGTTGATTCCCGGTTTGAACGAGAGCCTCTCCGAAATCCATTTGGATTCAAAGGTGGCTACCTTTCTGAACTTTGGCAAACTGTAAGTTATTTACGAAGTAGAAACAATAACCATGGAATTGGTTTAGGCACACAAAGTGTTTTGTGGTCGGATGATTTGATATTTTCCTCTCATTCAGAATCAGGAGGTAATGCTCTTATGTATTCCTTGACTGAGCGAGCACTTCAGTTATTGAAAAATCAATCATTCAATAATCCTACTGAGTTGATTGAGCCTTTATATCAAGAGGTTCATGAGTATGGCAAATCAGTCACAAACAATTCTGACTTGAGAAAGACTTTTGCTCTTAATGCACTGGTCTCAGTAGATAACGCCCTTTGGCTGCTTTATGCTAAAGAAAATGGAATTACGAATTTTGATCAATTGATTCCTGATGAATTTAAAACCACCTTTTCTGGGAAACATGAAAAACTTGCAGCAATACCTTTAATCTCATATAATGTTACACCAGAGGAGATAAAAAAAGAGGTAGAACAGGGATACTTCTTTATGAAAATAAAAATTGGTCAGTCGGGTACGCAGTCAGAAATGCTTGAAAAAGATAAAAACCGGCTACTTGAAATACACAATGTTTTAAAAGATATAAGATCACCATACTCCAAGACCGGGAGGTTACCTTACTATTTTGATGCTAATGGCAGATACGAAGCCAAAGATACCTTTAATCGTTTTTTAGATTATGCCCGGCAGATTGGTGCATTCGATCAAATAGCGATGGTTGAAGAGCCTTTTCCTGAAAAAATGGAGATGGATGTTGCGGATGTCCCCGTTCGATTAGCAGCTGATGAGAGTGCCCATACTGACAAGGACACTATTAAACGTATTCAGATGGGATATAAGGCAGTGGCTTTGAAACCTATTGCTAAGACATTGAGTATGACAATGAAGATTGCAAAAGCTGCGGCAGAAAGAAATATTCCCTGCTTTTGTGCTGACCTGACTGTTAATCCTATTTTGGTAGAGTGGAACAAAAATGTAGCGGCTCGGTTAAAGTCGTTCCCCGGCCTTGATAATCTCGGTTTGGTAGAAAGTAACGGACATCAGAACTATGTAAATTGGCACCAAATGAAAAAATACCTCCCTCAGTGCAGAGCTTCTTGGGTTGATGTAAAAGATGGATTTTACCACACCAATAAAGAATACTTCAATAATGGAGGTGGAATTTTTGATTCAATACCTCATTATGAAGAAATGTTCAAAAAAACAACAGGAAATATAAGCTAAACAAAGATATTTATGAAAAACAAAACAACACGTAGGGATTTTCTCAAAAAATCATCGATGGCTGTCGCCGGAATATCTGTCGCCGGGGTAACTAAAACTACAGTTGCTGCACCATTTGCCGACACAAAGAAAAGAGTAATCGGTGCTAATGACAAGGTTCGGGTAGGATTTATTGGAGTAGGTAATCGCGGAACACAACTTTTACACCTCTTTATGGAAGAACCTGACTGTGAAGTAGCAGCTCTCTGTGACGTATATGAGCCATACGTGACAAGAGATTATTCTGCTGTACTCGATCGTTACAAGAAAGATATGGGGACGAGAATACCCAAGATGGGAGAAAATTTCCCTTCAAACGTAAAGCAGTACAAAGATTATCGGGAGATGTTAGGAGACAAAAGTATTGATGCTGTTTGTATTGCAACACCCGACCACTGGCACGCTTTGCAAACAATTGATGCTATAAATGCGGGTAAAGATGTATTTGTTGAAAAACCTCTATCAAAAACAATTGCTGAAGGCCGAAGAATGGTTGAAGTTGGCAACAGCAGCAGGCAAATCGTGACGGTGGGTTTAAACAGGCGTGGCGCCCCAACTTTTCAGAGATTAGCAAAAGAAATCCCCGCAGGAAAAATAGGAAAAGTAACTTTTGCGTCGGCTTGTCATGTAAGCAACATGTATCCTAGCGGCATTGGGAAATTACAGCCTGAGACCCCACCAAGAAATTTTGATTGGGACATGTGGTTAGGTCCAAGAGCTTACCGGCCGTATCAGTATAACATTGCTCCCTACATGTTCCGCTGGTGGGAGGACTATGCAAACCAGATTTCTAATAACGGTGTTCATTATCTCGATCTGTTGAGATGGCTTATAGATGAAGAGGCTCCAACGGCCATCAGTGCACATGGAGGTAAATTTGTATTGAATGATGATCGTACCATTCCAGATACAATGCATGTAACATACGAATTTAAATCGGGAGTACTTGTTACTTTAACAATACTTGAAGCAAGTACCGGCACATTTATTCCCCACGGATTTCTCGAGCTGAGAGGTACAAAGGGGACAATCCATACAGGAGAAAATGATTATAAGATTACTCCTGCCAGTGCGGGACAATTTCAGACATGGAAGCCAATGATCGA
>DNNJ01000016.1:0-1447 GCA_003487955.1 Clostridiales bacterium
CAAGGTGATTTATGATCAGATAGTGGTTTGCCGTCGAAGATCTCCGCATATCCACATGATTGACAAACTTTAAAACCCTTCTTCCCAGCGCTATTTACCACCGCCAGTATGCCATCTCCACCGGCTTGAAGTTTCACAGTCGTGCTAAGGGGTAATGTAAGTTCTTTTTCCACGTACCCTCCACGAGCAAAATACTTCCGTGTTGAGTAGGTTTTTTCTGGCCTCGACATCTTTGGTTTTTCTGGCTTACCAGCAATAAAACCAAACTCGGGTATGATAAACTCCCCTTTGTTGCGGCCAATTTTTTCACCGCAACGACAGGTGTTCAAGTCAACTTCTTTTTCAGCAAGTTCACTCCGATATAATCCACAATAATCACATATGGCGTAGCTATATCTTAATGGATCCCGATCAGGCAGTTTTTTAATATATTTGCTGGTCCACAACATACCCCCAGCAACAACCTGGCTACTGGGAGCATATTCGGAGAGCGCAATCCGCAAATCCCTATCTAACTCCAACCCCCTGGCCTCCTCACCATGATGGTTAATCTGCAACTCAACTACATCAACAGGAAAACCGTATTTAGGTATAACATTACGTTGGGAAAGAAAGCTTAAAATGTAGCGTGTTTGTATGGTTTTAATCGTTCTTTGAACTGCCCCGGCCCGCTTGTGATCACCTTCCCGACTACACTCATCTTCTATTTTCTTTAACTCCTTAAGATCAGTTAATAACTGGATCTCCGCTTTAGTTAACACTCCATCGTATTCATCTAAGAGACCATGTACCCAACCCCAATTTTCAATTCCCAATTTAGCCCACATTTCCTCAGGAACAATTCGTTTTAAACTATTCTTTAGCTCGGAGGGAGTCCCTTTTAAAAACTCTCGTAATACTTGGGTGCCTGTCCTCTCCGGTATAGGGAAAAATTTTTTCACATCGCCAAAGTACTCAGGATACTCCATCCAAAACTCTGCCAAAGCTACAGCATATACATGCCGCCTGATAATTTTTTCATTAGCGATTTCTATATAAGGAGGTCTTATTTCTCCTTTTATAATCTGCATTGGATCCATATAGTGGGTAAAGTCATGAGAACGGCGTTGAGCAAAGGTAAGGGCAAACGCTGTTGAATTTGTCCTTCTTCCTGCACGACCTGCCCTCTGAATATAATTAGCTGCTGTAGGCGGTACATTACGCATAAAGACAACCTCTAGTTCCCCCACATCAACTCCTAACTCAAAGGTGGTAGAACAACTCAAAATATTAACTTCTCCTTCGGTAAATAACTTCTGGATCTCGGCCGCCTTGTCGGTATTAAGTTGGGCTGTATGTTCACGTGTTGTCATCGTTAAGGGTAAAATATTCGTGTATAACTTACGATAATGATTACGTGATAAGTCTATTGCTGGTTCACATTCAACTAGCTTTCCCTCACAATAGT
>DNNJ01000016.1:1635-6556 GCA_003487955.1 Clostridiales bacterium
ACAATAGTACGTAGGACAAACATTTCGTATATTATGTAGGGTCAATCGTTTGCATTTCGTACACCGGTACCATTGTATTTGCTTATCAATTGTCGCAGGACACAGTTCCCAGTACTCAGGCCGCAAAACAAAAACCAACCCATTCCTACCATCAATAAATGAATGGAAATGTTCTTTCCAGGCAGCCCTACTATCCTGACCAGATATTAAAACCTCCCAAATTCCCTCTAATATCACTAGGGCTTCTTCCCGCGACACACTACTTTTAGTCCCCGGTGGGATTCTCATCAGGTAATCAAGACGGGTATTAATACCCTTTTCTTTAACTGGTAACCAACTGTAGATTCTACCTTGAACCGGCGCCGCTTTAGTAATAAAGTATTCTCGATTTCTTGGTGAAAAAAAGGAATCTGTTGGATCTACTGTCTGCGGAAATTGTATTGCTCCATTACGCCTAATTGTATCCAAGAGAAAAGACATTAAAGTAACCGCTTCTTGACTGGTCAAATTCCAAGGGGGAGATTGTAATGCCCGAGGGGGCACCCACCCAGCAGGTAAAACTGGCACGAAACCAAGTAGCCCTTGCCCTTCTAAACCAATAGCTCTATCGGTGGACATAAATTCCAGTAAGACCCATTTCCATGCTTCATTTTCTAGGGCCTGGGCGCTTAATTTGGGATAGAAGTTTAAATCAACAAGCAAGCGTTTGACATATTCCGCCAAATCCTGTACTCTCCATCTGTTATCAATAACCTTTTCTTTGTATTTCTCTAAAGTATTTACAATTAATCTTCGTTGCAGAATTTGATTGTAAGAACTCTCAAAATAAGTGGCGAAAAACGCTGCATCTTGACGGCTATCGGAAAAGATTAACATTCTACGTTTGCTTTTCAAGTCCTTGCTGGCACTGGGGCTTGACCACTCATCATCAACTTCCATCGTTCCCTTAGTTTCTTCCTTTTTCTCGGGAAGCTGTTGGTAAACGGCAGTACCTAAAACACTAGTTACGGCTTCTGCACCTAAAACTAGTCGCCTAACTATAGAACCAACAGAGATTACACTACCGCAAGCGGAGCACTTATGAACATTACCTTCCTTAGAACCAACTAAGACCACGGGAACCAAATATTCCTTTCCACAGCTGCAAGGCATATCCACGTAATTATCCGGGTTACTTGCCCCACAACGACCACACATCTTGTATTTCACCCCCGCCGGATATTCGGTAACACCGGCGATCAGCTCATCCTCATTGTCCGGTAAAAGCTGGTCATCTTCCAATACCAAGAAGTATTTTAGTTTATTAGGATCCTCATAAAAACGATTGCCTGGTTGTTTAAGCATACCCTGTTCGTTTAATTCTCCCACGAGGTAAAGCGAGCTACACTGCCTACAAACGGCAGTTTCAAAAACTACATAATTTCTACCATCGATTTCAACCCGCTCCCTACGCTCCAAATAAAACCGTTTTTGGGGTAGCAATGTACAATACCCGCCTTCTGTAGCACGAATAAATAGGTGGTATCTCGCTGGTAGTAGCGGTTGACCATCTTCAGCCAACATTGCTTTGTTGGTCAAGTAAACAAGAGCAACCAGATATTGTTCCATATCCTTGCTAAATATTTCTTTTGCGGCATCCTTAAGATAACAAGGTTTTTGTTCCAACATATATTGCAAAGAAAGTAATCTTTCATCTCCGGCCAAAACATGGTATATGAAACGTTGCCATCGTCCCGCACTTTCTTTTTCGGCAAATTGTATAACCTCATGGGGAATGCCATAGTCATGTGCATTACGAATTAAATCAGAGGTTTCAACCTCACCACTCTGAATTAATGCTTGCCATTTGATATAAAGATCTACTTTAGGTTTACCCCAGCTACTATCAACAATAACAAGTTTCTTTTTGCTTCCAGCAATTACATCTTGTCGCATTGGATCTCGCTCGTCCCACTCAAATGGTTCCCCAAATAAACTCGAGCCGAACCGGGCAACGCTCCCAAACTCTTTTTTATTGCCCCCCAGAGTGGCGCTAGTTCCAATACATTGCACTGCCCCGAGTTGGCTCCTTACAACCCTTTCCTTGAGCCGTCTTAACAACATAGCAATTTCGATACCTTTCGCCCCGGGGTAAGTATGGGCCTCATCGATCACAATAAACTGCCACTCTTGTGCAAATTCACCATCAAAAAAGACGTTATCTTCTGGTCTTAACAACAAATATTCCATCATAGCATAGTTACTTAACAAGATATGCGGTGGTCCTTGATGCATTTTTTCCCTAGACAATAACTCATTCGGTAATATCTCTTCTTTAGGATTTACTTTTTTAAACTTCTGTATCGCTTTTTCTTCATATCGTTGTGTTTCCCCCGTATAACTACCAAAAGTAATAGCAGGGGAGTTCCTTAATAGTTTGCGAAGCCTTTTTAGTTGATCATTAGCTAAAGCATTCATCGGGTATAAAAGTAAAGCACGGACACCTGGGTTTAACGTTCCCATTTCTTTCTGTCGAAACAAATGGTTCAAAATTGGTAGCAAAAAGGTTTCTGTCTTACCTGATCCAGTACCGGTAGCCACAATTATATTTCTTTTGTCTCGAACTAGCTTACGGATCGCTTTTTCCTGGTGAACATACAATTCCCGCTCTAAAGGAAGCTCTTCTACTTTAAGCCTAGTAAATTCTTGAGAAAGTAAACCCTCATTAATTAAGTTCATCAAAGAGTTACCAGTTTCAAAGGGTGGTGTTGCTTCAAGAATCGGACCCTTGGAAAACCGCCCAGACTTTTTTAGTTCAGCAACTAGATCTTGATGAAGTTGTTGATCATTTAAGGCAAATGTTGTTTCTAAATAATCTAAATATTTCTCCTCAATTGCCGCTGTTGCCTTTAACGGATCTAGACTCATAATTTATCCCTCACTTTTATAAGAATTGCATCCGGCATTAATACTGCATCGCTGCATTCCATGTGGGCTACTTCCCAAAACATCACCTTACATTTACGGCAATAAGTAACCCCATCCCCGTCTTTGTCTATTAAAAATGGTATTTCATGATCCTTGATATAAAAACTTACTGGATTAAACGGCATTTCCATAATTACCCCATCCTTTGAAGATGAATAAAAATTGCCTACTAAACGAATTTCTTCTTCAAATGTAGGGTTTATTTCAATAACTTCCAGCCAATAATCAGTTTCAAGTTTGATTTTTTGTCCTTTATAGTAAAGAGCTACAACTTCTATTCGTTTTCTTAAATAGCTTTTTAGTAGCTCTTCTTTTGTACCAATATCAACATCTTTACAGTTTTCAGTGGTTTGGTCGGGCATTAGCGCCATATCACTACCCCAAGGATCAAGCATCAATATGTGAACGCGATAACTACCCGGCGGTATTCTTTCAACTGGTTTCATTATAGTAATCCTACAATCACCGTTAGGAATTTCTTCTTCAATATAATCAACGCCTGGCATATTTATTGGCCACAAGCAGATTACCCTATTTATGGCCCTCCCCAAATCTACCCATTCCATCAAAATATGCCGATTGCCCTCTTGTAGATGTTGGGTTAAGTTAACTTTTTCGACCTGCCAACGTGTTCTCACACGCAGTAGGAGAGAAGGTGGAATCCCTTTGTTAGCATAGAACAAAAATACTTCTTGCAAAGGTTCATCACTTCTGCGTAGTGTATCGCTAAAACGTTGCAGGCTGAACACTGCTACTCCTTGTTGCTCGTGGCTACTTATAACCTGTCTCCCTTCTCCTAAAGATAAATTTATCTTTTTACCTGCAGCAGCCGGAACCTTAACTTCTATATCTCCTAAATCTTCGTGCCAAATTTCTTCTACTTCCGCTTTCCAGTTCGCGCCCGCTTTTCTCCAACGTATCCCAGGAACTTGTATGCCTGTTTTGAGAGAGAGTTTTGAATCCAAATAATAAACCAGGCTACCCTTAATAACATCTAGTTTCGTGTCAAATTCAATAACGTTGATGGAAAAGCGCGAAACCAAAGCACTTTCTACAAGATCAGGGATAAACTCACATTTATATCGCGAATAAAACTCAAGCTTTCCTTTTTCTCTAAAATTATCCTGAACTGAGTATGCTTGCTGATCAAAGTTAAGTTGTAGATCCGGAACTACTGCACATTCTTCTGACCAAAAAATATTACCCCGTTTTTCCAAAGTTATTTTGTATAAACCGTATTTGTTTTGAACCAAATCCTTTAAAGGTAAATGCACCACATTACCAATAGTAACTGTCTCAAGATCTTTTAAAGACCAAAATAGTGTGTTACCCTGAACATCTATCCTTATCCCATAGAACTGCAGCTCTTCTTGATTACTTATGGAAAAAAGCAAATCAGGCAACCGTCTTTGATAGATCTTGAAATCCCCGGTTCTAATACCTCCTATCACATCGGCTGATGTTAATTTTGGCTGCAATTGAACCACGCGCTTATATATTGAAAGATGCTTACCTATTCTCACTACCACTGCATCCAAATCTTCCAGATCTATGTACCTGTACTCATAACCGGACCAATCCCCACTTAACTTTTCTTTTATGAATTCCTTGGGTTCAACACTGCTGCCGACTGGGGTAATATACATGCCCTCTTCAGGAAGCTGTCCATCACTAATTAACTCTCCTTGTTTATTAAACAGCATGCAATAGCTGTCCCAACCGATACCATTACTTTCCCAAGAACGGATCTCATCGCCACATTTAAATACCATCGAATAGCTTTGTTCGGGGTGTTTTAATTGTAATTCAGCAGATTCAGACCAATAAACCCCATTTTCTAACATTAACGGGAGAGTTATCTCCTGTATCCGCCCAGATTTTCCCCGAATATAAAACTTGGCAGTCACTTTTTGCTTAACTGGTTGCCGGGGTAACATCACTTTGATTTCTTTAT
>DNNJ01000016.1:6727-7772 GCA_003487955.1 Clostridiales bacterium
AACATCACTTTGATTTCTTTATAGTCTAAATCAAACCTAATGATAGGCTTTCGAACAATAATTTTATCCGTTATCGATCCCCTATTTTTTGTCCTATCTTCCCATGCTGTTTCAAGTAGGGTTTTCCCTTTTTGCTCCCACCAACCCACCATTTTTTCTTTGATTCTGTTTGGCAACATAAATTCATCATCAAATTTCCCTTCTTGAAGCTTGTTCAACAGTACAAGAGACTCATAAATAAATTCAACCGCTTTTTCCCCTCCTTGGAGGATAAAAATACGGGTGGATTTGTTCAGTTGGTACAGAGGATTACTATATATTTTTGCATGCTCAGCAACCCTTTTTTTCTCTTTTCTGGTTGCAACAAGTTCAAACTCAAATTTTTTTATATCCGAACAAGCTTTCACCGCAGACACGTAGGGAAGTAAAGCATCAACATTACCAGGGAATTTTTTACGCAATTGATCAATTTCTCTTCGGAGCTCCCTTTGTTCAACCAATATTTCTTTCCCTTTTTCTATATCCCCCTTACCCAGCATTACAAGTTTTGTCTTGTAGCTGGCTAGTCCTTGAGTAAGTTTGTCTAGCTTTACCCTAAGTTCGATTAAATCCACGACACACATTTCTTGATTACTTACACCTATTTCTCGTTTGGTAGCGTTAATTTCGGATATTATTTGAATGGCGTTACTACGTTGTAACAAAAGGTTTTGTAGTTTAAATAAGTTTTCTGGCAACTCTGGCCAAGGGTCAGCTATTAACCGGCGTTTTATGGGTAAATAACTCAGGAATTCTTCAAGTTGTTGTTTGTCATTAAAGAGTTTCTTGTATTTAGCTGGTGCAAAAAAGCGTAAAATATAACCTCTTAATCCAAACAGGTTTTGGGTTTTTTGGAACAAAACGTTTATTCTTTTTAATGGCAGATTTAGTATGTAATCGGTAAAGTTTTCATTCCATTCATCAATAATGCGATTAGCAACTTGCTTCACATCATTGTTGAGAACTTTTATTTCAATATCTTTAGCATTTAAGCTATCCTGAATTG
>DNNJ01000016.1:7976-14057 GCA_003487955.1 Clostridiales bacterium
AAGCCGTTCTTGACGAGTACCTAAAAGCTCTTTGCATTTAGCCTGTTCAACCTTTAGTTTATCCAACCAATTCTCAGGAAACGATAGAAGCTCACTTAATTCTTCGTTTTGCATAAGTTTTTCCCGCAGACTATGTAAACGTATTAATAAGTCTCTATGTCTCCAAGCATCACAAATATTAGTCAGCTTATCCTCCTTGCGTTCAAGGTTGTTTATCTCGCCTTGGCATCTCGCATATCCAACATAATCATTGCGCCAAGATAATATTAAATGCTCTACCTCTTCCTGTTTAATTTCTAACTCTGACTTCTCACGATCAATATATATTGGCAGCAACACGTTTTCGAAATAGTCCTCTAAATAACAATTTGGGATATAACCATGGGCCAAGATAGGGATAATATAAGGTAATTTTCCCCGAAAATTATATAGTTTGTACTTTTTTATCGCCTCTAGAAATGCCTTGCCAAGCACACCCTGCCACTTTATTTGTTCAGATGGTAGCCCCAGTTTTTGATAGACTTGCCCCCAATAGTTTCCTTCCTGATATTCCCGCCAGCCCATCCAAACCAAAAAAGTGGCCAAGCTTAAAGAGCCCTGTAAATCTGATGGACATTCTTTTAGCCCTTGGGCAATTATATCCGATAAGTGTACTAACTCGCCTTCCCAAGGCTCCAAATCTCCCAGAAATTTACCACTTAACACCCCATGTAAGTATTCGTCGCACCTTCTAAGGTTGTCACACTCAAGTAAACAAGTACTCATGCCTCAACCCCCTAATTAGGAAAATGTATAATAAAACAAACCGCTTGTCCTAACGTGCGAGAACATCATTCAAATAAGTAAGTATTAATATCCCACTAAAAATAGCAAAAGTGTCCTAGAAGACGATTGCTATAGCAGGAATCATTTTCCAGGTTATGTAGAAGTTTATGAACAGGTTTCTTGGTAATATGGATTATTATAATCAAAGCCGACCCCATGGCAGCATAAAAAATATGGCTACAAAAAATATTGTCAAGCTATTATGAGTGATTCTATGGAACCTAAAGCTTTAGTGCCATAATCTTCGGAATTAAAAGGTCAGGCGCCATATAACAACACTAAAGCCATTCAAACCCCATTGTAACAAGCAATATATCAACTTATGGAAAACATTTCGGTTTAAATCAACTAATTAAGTAACTGATTTGTGATTATCACTTTTAATTCTTTTGCACTCTCTTTATTTAGTTGGAGCGACTGGCTCACCTTACCCCTAATTCTCCTATTTTTAGATCCATACGTATCAATTTGAAGAAATTTATTCCCAAAAGAATCGGTAAAAATGCTATAAGTACAATCAACTTCCTCGTGTACAGAATTCCTTTGTTTGTCAAGCCTTTCAAACTTTTTTACTAATGCCATCCCTTTCATCTCCTCCCTTTAATTAAGATGATGTACATGCTATCACAGTGCCGACAAAAAGCATCTTTTTGCCCGATTCTACCGTTGCAAGAATGGCAAGTATTAATCGCCCTTTGAGACTTATACGGGCTTACCTCTTTCACATCATAAACTCCAGTTCCGGGAATACCAATCGTCCGCCTTACTTTACCCTTGGAATTGACCCCAACGCGAAACCCCGGTATACCAAAGGAAAAGCCCACCCCTGTTTTGGAAAGATTGATTCTACCGAATTTGCTCAGTCTCTTTGATCTGCGAAATCTCAGTGCCATTTCCCCACCCCTATTAGGTTTTTCACCACATCAGTTTCCTTGGAATGAGGACCACGTTATAGGATAAATGTACTCGGGTATAGACCTTGTTACTCCCCCACTATCTTCTCAATAACTTCCTTTAACTCCCTATTTACCCCATTAATAGAACACGAAACAGCCCCCACCCCATCGATCCCTTCGTCCCCATCCACTGGAAAAATCCTCGTCTCGTTCCCCGGATACAACACATAAGCTCCTCGGCACCCACGGATGGCATCCCGGTAAGTGTGCATCTTGTAGATATCTTCCTTCTTAAAGGTTGTTCCAGATCCGGTCTCGTTTTCTTCATCGTCGGCGTCTTGAAATACCCCCTCGTATATTTTATCCAGCTTAAACTTGGCGTCAAAGACGTAGATCTCATCCTTTACCTGCAATACTATATCCGGTCTAAGGGTTACGGAATAACTCTGGTTAGTATTCTCACCAAAGCGATAAGTCTTGTTATAAAAAACCTTAATTTTTTGTGGGAACAAGACCTTAAGTCCATAAGGCAGTTCCACCTGTAGCGGGTTAGTTTTCGTTCTGATGCTTTTGATGGGTTTGCCCACTGCTTGACAAAGCTTAAAAAAGGACCAATACTCGTAAAGTTGGGCGGCATCTTTAAGCTCAATCATTTCTTTCCAGTTCTTATTGTCATCTACTCTAATTAGTTGATTGAGCCTGTTGTAAATGATAAATAATTCTTTATAAGCGGTTCTTTTTTGTAAGACTTGAGAGGAAAAGGGAATCTTTCGGAGCCCAGAGATGTGCTGAAAAAACTCCAGATTTAATAGCCTTTTTATCTCTGTTAGTACCCAATTTGTCCGTTCATGAATCTGACTGTTGGCTGTTGTCTCTTGCAAACCATTAGTTATGTCTTGGCAATAAAGAAGAAAATACTTGCAAAATTGGTTCTCCGGGTTATCGATATACCCGCATAACCTGGTAGCGCGGATCTTCTCCGGAAACATGCCGTTGAGTTTATGGCTGAGTTGAGTCTCCCGCAATCCGGAGCCGGCGGCTAGCTTCACCAAGTACCGGGGATTGTTGATTATTTGCTTGATTGTACCATACCCACTACCTCTGATCTCCTCTACTCTATGTAGGTAAGACACTTTTTCATACTTTATATATGGGTTGCTGATGATTTGAGATATGATCCCTTGAATCTGCTTCTGTCGTAAAAGGCTGTAAATATACATGAAAATCTGGTATAGAATGCCTTTTCCCAAGAATCGGGTTTTTACAAAACCCCCTCCCCCACCCTGATAGGAAAAAGGCAAGTTGACCAAGTAGGCGCTGACTTCCTCGAGGAGCATCATAAACTGACCATCGTTTATTTTGGTCGATTCAACTTTGATCTTGACCCCCGCCCACTCAAAGATGCCCAAATGATTACCAAAGTTCAACCGGTAGATCGGGGTTTCCCCGTACCGAGTCAGGTAAGGAAAAGGCTCAATCACTGTGGTTTCAGCCTCAGGAACCACTAGAAAATAATCACGGTTTTCTCTGAAAACTAATGTACCGTCATCCCCCACCCGTTCGGCGATTTTCTGTAATTGCGCTTTCCACATCAAACAACCCTCTATTCAATAAAAGAAGTAAAGCCTTGTTCCTCCAGTTGGAGTAGCATTCGGTCGATCTTCCTTTGGCTCTCAGGAAAACGAAGGGCGATTATTTCTCTAAGCTGTTCCAAGGGTTCCTGTAACTTAGCAATGTTACCGTGGAATTTTGGTAGTATCTTTTGTTTAATTTGTAGGTCAAAGGCAATCTCCAAGGTTTTTTCCTCCGGTCGGCAATATTCCTTTACATTAAGTAAAAAGACGGAAATCTCATTGACCACCCGGTAACCAAAATGTAGATTGTAACGGCGTAACTGGGTATTGAACTCCACTAGCAGGTCATAATAGGGGCGTAGTTTCTCGTCTCTTTGCAACTCCCGAAAATGCTCTAAATAAGGAAGAACACTATTGATTAAGAGTTCATTCTGATCAAGACCTTCTTGGAGTATCAATCCGCCGGAGGTTTCCTCCTCTTCTCCTAGGTACACCTCGTTGAATTCAATGGTGTTGGCTCGGTCAAGAACCTTCGGGGAAAACATATAAGTCGTTTCGTCCACATTTACCGTCCCGGTGAAAAAGACATTGGGAGGGATCAGCAAAGAAGACGGAATCTCTCTCTCCTTTTCATCTGCATCATAGAAAGTCACTTCCTTCCCCCTCTGGTTATGCAGATAAATTGGTTCCTGGTTTATCCCACCTTCTACCTTCACTCTCCTACTTTCCAAGACGCTCAGAAAATCGGAGAAATAATGTTCTACTTTGGCCAGGTTCATCTCATCCAGAATCACAAAGTAAGACTGACCGGGATTGTCCCGGGCTCTCAGTAAGAGTTCAAGTAAGGGGGTGCCCTCATACTGTTCAGTGATGGTATTGTAATAACCTAGCAAAGCCGAGTTATCTGTCCAATCGGGCCGTACGGAAATGAAGGCAACTCTGTTAGGGTCCCCACCGGTAATATATTCGGCTACCAGTTGGGCAATCTTGGTCTTTCCGGTGCCTGAGATCCCGGAAAGAATGACAAAAGGTTTAGTGATTAGTGAAATAATGTAATCCGTGATTACTGTGGTCGGAAAGATGAAAGACTCTCCTTTTATGTAATGATAGACGCTTACTTCCTGTTGTTTTCCTGTCTCTGGCTCTTCCTCAGTTTTCATCTCTTCATAATTGCTAAACATAAAAATCAGATTATGGACATCGATTAAGTCTTGAATCGGAAATTTTTCTTCTACGGCATACTCTTTGATAAACCGTGATGCCTCAAGAAATAGCTTATACCGATCCTCTACAGATCCGGGTACAGGAACTTCAAGGTATTCCAAAAAAGTCGTGTATTCCGAAGCTTTATATAAAGTGTATTGCCCATGATTATATCCGGCTAATAGAATTGCTGTAAAGACGGCTGAAAACACGGGTTTACTCTTTTTTTGCGCTGAAAATCTACCATCGTTGTAAAACTGTGAGTAAAGTTCATTGATGCTCATCCGAAATTCCCAAAAACGTTTCTTTATATCTTCTTCCTCATCAAAAAGATTGGAAAAAAGGTTTTTATAAAGTGCGGCATCTATACTCTCCAGAAAAACTCGGAAATCATCACGGATCGGAGTAGTAAACCGATTCCCTAATAAATTATTTAAGTTCCTTACTAAGGATATATCTACATTTTCTGCTGCCATCAAGTCCCTAAGCTTATTTTTACTTTTTTCCGGGTCGGAGATTAGTGTAGAGAATATCCCCTGGAGATAGCCAAGGATCTCCAACTTATAGTTTCTCTCTTGTCCTAGATATTGCTCTTCTTTTTCTTTCCTGAACTTGGCAAAAGACTGTAAAGCTTTATTCAATTTATCCAGATTGATCTTCTCATCTAATTCAAGGTCATCTTCGCGTAAAGGCTCAACTGTAAACCCGCGCTTTTTTAAATAATCGTTGGCTTCCGGCCCTCCGGAAAAACTAGTAAACCCCTTGGTTGCCAATCTGATTATCTCCTTCACCGGATAAATACGGTCTTCGTAGGAAAGGGCATACTTAAAATTGAGCTTTTCCTCCCAACCTTCCCATTGCGGAGTGTTACGTAGCTCCCGGTCGAATTTCCGTAATGCCTCGATCACCTGCTCCCGTGATTTTTCTGGTATCGTCATGAAATTCACTCCTTTCCAGTTAACTATAAGATAGTAGCTAGGTATTCGAACATAACTGAAAGACCTTTCGTGTGTCCAGTATAACAAAGCCGTTAATTATCGTATGTCTCGGAACAACAATACAGATAGGTAATATGTAAAATGCGTTCCTCAGACCTGGAGAATATTTTGACCTAAAACAAAGGACATTCTGTTTAAGAATTTACTAGAAGGCAATTTTCTTCACAAGTTAGCGGTATACCGAAATGGACCACGAAATACTTCCCTGACATGCCAGTTGATAAAATGAGGCGCCCGTATACCATCCTTCTGCCAGGTCCGGATCTTCATTATTTTTTCTACTAGTTCTTCTGCCAGCAAAGAGATTAACTCACATCCTTTAATTTACGACATCATTATCTGGTTCTGCAGAAATTTCCCTTACTTGCTCCCCCGGCAGCCTCTAATATCATCCCGAAATGTGTTATACCAAAAATTCAGAGGGCGTACCATAAGCGGTGATATATGCTGACTTTTGTGCGCGCGTCAGTGCAACATAGAGCAGGCATTTTTCGGCGGTAATAGCTTCTTCCTCTGTTACCGGATCTGTATAACCAATTGCCGCTGCCAGTGGTACCACGCGTTTATTGACTGCTACCACAAACA
>DNNJ01000072.1:0-1004 GCA_003487955.1 Clostridiales bacterium
TTCTAATTTTGGGGAAACTCAAAAAATTAAATGATTGTAATTAAAAGCTATTCAGCTATAATATATGTAAGAAAATATTAAAGAGGGATGATTTTAATGAGCAAAGTTATAATTCAAGAATGTAAAGACTATTCAGTAGATGACATAATTGTTAAAATAAACAATGGTATTGAAAAATTAGGTGGATGGGACAGTTTTGTTAAGAAAGGAGATGTTGTCTTACTCAAGGTAAATCTTATCGGACCTAAGACTTCTGATTCAGCTGCAATTACTCACAGCGAATTTGTCAGGGCATTATCTAAGATATTAATAAATAGAGGTTGCACGGTGTGGATTGGTGATAGTTCAGGCGGAGCTATTGCCGGCATTGCACCTACTGCTCAAAGTTTTAAAGTTTCAGGATATGAAAAAGTTGCCAAAGAGGAAGGTGTCATTATAAAGAACTTTGATAGAGAAGGAGTTTTTGAGGTAGAACCCAAAGGTAAGTATAAAGAAAAGATGTATCTGGCAAAACCATTGTTTGATGCAGATGTAGTTATTAATTTACCTAAGTTAAAAACCCATTCAGCAACCATTTATACCGGAGCTGTAAAAAATGTTTTCGGTTGCGTACCTGGACTTCGTAAAGCCATGTATCATAAAATAGCACCTATTAAAGATGACTTTGGTGAAATTTTAGTTGATATTCATGAAGGTATTAAATTTGACCTACATATAATGGATGGTATAATTTCTATGCAGGGTGAAGGACCTACAGCAGGAACTGTTTACAATGCAAACAAGATACTTATCAGTACAGACCCCTTAGCTTTGGATACGGTAGCTGTTAATATGCTTGGAATGTCTGTTGAGGATATCCCTGTTTTAAGTGCAGCCAAGAAAAGAAACTTAGGTCAATGTAATTTAGATGAAATTGAAATAGACGGAGATTACAATACCATTCCACATCTAAAGGACTATAAATTACCCAAAAACTTGAAGAATACAAGACGAATGAATAGCAA
>DNNJ01000072.1:1232-3195 GCA_003487955.1 Clostridiales bacterium
GCAGTAATAAAAGTAATTGACTTTTTTAAAACTAAGCCTGTAATCAATAATAAGAAGTGCAAGAAATGCAATATGTGTGTAGAAAGTTGCCCATTAAATGCTATAGATATAGACACTAAAAAAATTGATTATCATAAATGCATTGAATGCATGTGTTGCCATGAATTATGTATCCATAAGGCTGTAGAATTGAAAAAAGATAATATTTTAGCTGGTATAATAGCAAGATTTAGCGAATAGAAGGGTAGATAAGATTGTAAAATATAATAGGAGGATATAATGGAATTTGATATGTTGAATCTAATAATGAAAAGAAGGTCTATAAGAAAGTTTAAAGATGAAAAACTAACTGGGGAACAAATCCAAGAATTAGTGAATGCCGGATTGTTAGCTCCTACATCAAAAAATAATAAAGCGGTTGAACTTATTGTAGTAGACGACATAGATACAATTCTTAAATTAAAAGATTGCAGAAATATGGGAACCATCGGACTGCAAACTGCGCCTTGTGCAATTGTAGTTATTGGTGACAGTGAAAAAAGTGATGTATGGGTAGAAGATGCGTCAATTGCAGCTTCCTATATACAATTAAGAGCCGAAGACATTGGATTAGGGTCGGTTTGGATACAAATGAGAAACAGAGTAAGTGAAAGTGACAGCTCAGAAAATGAGATTAGAAAGCTATTAAATATACCTGAAAAATATGGAGTTCTCTGTATCTTAGCCATTGGCTATAAGAACGAAAACAAAGAAGCTTATACTGAAAATGATGTTGAAGAATCAAGGGTACATTTTGGAAAGTATAGGTAAAAGATATGAGTTTAAAAGATTTTGATGATTATATATTAGGAATCGAAGAAGAAGCAACTATTTCAGAGATTAACAAAATACCAAATGTTCATTTAACGGAATTTAATGACATTAAAAATGTACTGAAAAAACGAAGCAGAAATTCTCATAAGGGAACCTATGGCAAGGTTGGATTTGTATCCGGCTCAAAGGGGATGGCAGGAGCTTGTATATTAAACCTTAATGCGGCTTTAAGGTGCGGCAGCGGACTTGTTAAGGCATTTATACCGGATGATATTTATACCGTTGTTGAATCTATGTCATTGGAAGCTATTACATATACCTATAATGTTAATGAAATCTCTTTTGAAAAGCTTCAAAAAGAAATTATTGACTATTCTGATGTTGTGGCAACCGGTTCGGGCTGTGCAAATATAGCTGATTATATTAATGTTTTAAATTATTTATTGAAACACTGCACACAGCCCTTGGTTATAGATGCTGAGGGTATAAATCAACTTAATTTGAATAATTTAAAAAGTCATAAGAATCCTATTGTATTGACACCTCATTACGGTGAAATGTCTAAATTACTTAATAAAGATATAGATTACATAAAAACTGATATTATTAAAGGCTCAATGGACTTTTCAATGGAATACAATGTCTATTTAGTTTTGAAAGGTGCCAGGACTATTATTGCATGTCCTGATGGGCATATCTACATCAACACTACCGGAAATCCGGGAATGGCAACAGCCGGAAGCGGGGATGTATTGACTGGAGCAGTGGCATCATTTATAGGACAAGGGATTGAAATTAAAGACGCATTAAAAGTTGCAGTATACTTGCATGGCTTAGCTGGAGATATTGGCGTCAAATACGTAGGCGAATATTCACTGACAGCAGGAGATATTGTTACATATTTGCCACATGCCATAAGAATGCTGACAGGGCTTGAGGACTATTTCAAAACAATTTAGGGATTAGTAAAGAGAATTTTATTTTTGTTTAACTTTACATATCTTTTTTTAATTCATTCCTTGAGGAATTGTTTTTCAGAGCACTACTTAGAGATATGGGGGCGGTAATCACTAATACAGAGTTAATTGTATTTGATTTAGTTAAAATATCAGGAACCCCTGAATTTAAAGAGATATTAAAATTAGTTAAA
>DNNJ01000072.1:3487-6119 GCA_003487955.1 Clostridiales bacterium
AAAAGAGGGAAAATTATTAAAAGGTGCAATATTACATTTCCATTAAACCTTGATAGTTTTCAATTAGAACATGGGATAGAAAGCGAAAAAATATTGAAAACATATTTTCCGGAAGTGTGTGATGAAGTAAAGGGAATTACTGATACTTTAAATATAGATTATTTAAAGTTCATATCGTGGATGCTAGCAATGGGATGTTGTATGTATAATCTTGATAGTAATATCCCTGAAATTAGAGGCTGTACAGCATTTGCAATATTTAATAATGATAGGATGTTATGTGGAAGAAATAATGATCTGCCGCCATTTTTAAAGGATGGTAGCAAAAGTGAGATTTATACTCCAAACAATGGTAATAAGTTTAATATTACCACATCATCATTTGTAAATGGTGAAGAAGGACTGAATGTAAAAGGATTAGCTGTTGCTATGACTTTTGTGCTGACAAAAATAGAGGATATAAAAGCAGGGTTTAATTCGGTTTTTATAGTTAGATATCTTCTTGAAAAAGCTAATAATGTAGAAGAAGCAATGGCAATGTTAAATGAATTACCCGTTGCATCTAATTCAAATATATTGTTGGCAGATAAAAGTGGTAAAATGCTAGTAGTTGAGTGTTCTCCAAATGAAAAGAAAATCAGAAACCCAATCAATCTTGAAAATGGCAATAAGGTTATTTGTACAGTTAATAGTTTTACTTCACCTTATATGAAAAAATACGAATGGATTGGTGAAGATACATACTGCTCTGATGAGAGATATAATGTAGTTATTGATGCTATAAAAAACTACAACAATGAAAATATTATAGACTATTTACAAAATCTTTTAAAAGGTAAATATGGTTTTATGTGTCAATATGAAAAAAGATTAAATTTTGAAACTGTTTGGAGTTCTATATTTGATTTGAATACATTAAAGATATATAGAGCTGAAGGGGATCCCCGAAGAAAGAAATTTATTGAAGATATGAGGTTAACCTAAGAATTTAAAGTTTTATTATTAAATTGCCCAAACGGGCTTTTTTTGGCTTTCTGTATTTAATCCAATTGCCTTAGCAGGGTATCCTTCTAATATTTCATTATCATTAAAAATGCTTCTTTGTTTTACAAGGGTACCTGATTTAACTAAGGGTGTTTAGGTGTTCCGATTAGTACTGAATTTTCAAGCACCATATCCTATATTTTTAATGATGTCAAGCTGCTATTCTAAGATTGAATTTATCATATTATTAATCTATAATGAAAAATATCAAATATAAAAGAATTGGAAGAGCAAAATATGTCTAAAGAAGAATTTTATTATAAATCTAAAGCCAGAAAAACTAAAATACGTGTAATAAAATGGGCTCCAGATAATGAAGTAAAAGCAGTCTTGCAAATTTCTCATGGAATGCTTGAGCACATTGAAAGGTACCATAACTTTGCAACTTATATGGCAGAACATGGAATACTTACAGTTGGAAACGATCATATTGGCCACGGAAGCTCTATTAAAAGTGAAGAAAACAGGGGATATTTTTCAGAAGATGACGGCAATAGTGTTCTGATTGAAGATATGCATACTTTAATGAATATTATCAAAGATGGTAATCCTAATATACCATATTTCATTCTTGGACATAGTATGGGCTCTTTTCTTACAAGACAATTTATTACGCTTTATGGAAATCAAATTAACGGTGCAATAATTTCAGGAACAGGCCAGCAGCCTGTATTACTTATTAAAACTGGAATTTTTATTACAAAAGCAATTGCATTATTCAAAGGTTGGAGGTATAGAAGTAAATTTGTAGATTTTTTAGCCATGGGAGGAAATAACAATAAATTCACACCTGCCAGAACTAAATTTGATTGGCTTACAAGAGATGATGAAATAGTTGATAATTATATTTCTGACTCAAGAATAAGTTTTATTTTTACTTTAAATGGATTTTATAATCTATTCAAATCAATTCTATTAATGAATAAGGATGAAAATCTTAAAAACATACCAAAAAATCTTCCTATGATACTTATATCTGGTGAAAGAGATCCGGTTGGAAATTTTGGAAAAGACGTTTCTAAGGCATTTAAGATGTATAATAATCTAGGCATGAAAAATGTTTCAATGAAATTATATAGTGAAGACAGACATGAAATACTAAATGAATTGGACAAAGAACAGGTTTATGATGATATAGTCATATGGATTGGAGACTTGTTGACAGAAGTATAGCACTAGATAAAATGTTTTAACCGAAATATAGGTATAGCGAATACGGTCGCGTATATAACAAATATAGTTTATGAGAAACATCCAATTGACAAATTTCTCCATAACATGCTAATATTACTATAATGAATATTATGTACGGTTAACTTAATACTTAATTATTTTCTTACAATGGGGGTGTAAAAATGATAGAAATACCAGAGGCAAACGTATTATCAATGCAATTAAATAAAACTGTTACAGGAAAAAGAATTAACAATGTTACAACATTACAATCTCCCCATAAATTTGCATGGTTCAATAAAGATCCGCAGAACTATAAAAATATGCTCATAGGAAAAGTAATAACAAAAACAGAAGCTGTAGCCGGATATGTTGAAATAACAATTGAGGATGTAGTTTTATTATTTGGGGATGG
>DNNJ01000072.1:6380-9264 GCA_003487955.1 Clostridiales bacterium
AAAAGACCGCAAAAGCACCAGCTCCTCGTTGAATTTGATGATTTTACAGCCATAAGCGCATCAGTTCAAATGTATGGAGGCTTATGGTGCTTTAATATTAGAGAATTTGACAATTCATATTATTTACACGCCAAAGAAAGCATTTCACCTATCTCCGGAGAATTCAACAGAGAATATTTTAATACAATTTTATCTGCACCTAAAGCAGAAAAATTAAGTGCAAAAGCATTGTTAGCTACAGAACAAAGAATACCAGGATTAGGCAACGGCACCCTGCAAGACATTCTCTTTAACTCTAAAATTCATCCAAAGAAAAAAGTATCCTCATTTACTGAAGATAATAAAGATAACATCTTTAATTCAATAAAGTCAACCCTAAAAGAAATGACACAGCAAGGTGGAAGAGATACCGAAAAAGATTTGTTTGGAAACCCAGGCGGCTACATAACAAAACTAAGCAAAAACACCGCCAACAAACCATGCAAAATATGTGGAACACCAATAATAAAAGAAGCATACATGGGCGGGAGTATTTACTATTGTCCGAAATGCCAGAAGATATAGATGAATTTGTAAAGAAATATAAAGTTTAATATAAACTTCTAGTTTGGCGAATATACAAAAATATGAATTACTTAGTGAGTTTCGCATTATAGCAATAATGGGAAGTTGAAATTACTATACTATAAGTATTTGACACTGACAATGCCGCGCCTAGATTGTTCCCATTGCATTTAGAGTAACTATGAAAATTTGATAAAATGGTAGGTAAATATAATGATTGAATGGCTAAATCAGAATCAAGGCTTTGTTATGAGTGTTCTTACAGCTGTTTATGTTCTTGCAACCATTGTTATTGTTGTCTATAATAGAAAATCAATTAAGGAAATGCAAGAAAGCCGCAAAGCAGAAAGCAGACCCTATATTTTTGCTTATTTGCATAAGGATCCAAGAGATTTGTGTTTCTATCTGCGAATAAAAAATTATGGTAAAACAGGTGCGTTGATAGAAAATATTGAAATTTCACCAAAACTAAAGTTTGTTGAAGAAACTGAAACTAAAGATTTTTTAAAAAATGTTGTTTTAGCACCAGACCAGCTATTACAATTTATTGTGTTAGAGCAAAAAGAAGAAACTATGAAATGCAACTATAATGTTGGTTTAAGATACAAATCTACACAAACTGATAAAGAGCAATTTGAAGAAAGTTATACTCTGATTGTACAATACGCGCATCAAATGGGTTATACAGACAATAAAACTAGTAATATTAGTCCTGAAGCTAATGCTTTAAAGAACATCGCAGGATACTTGGATAGTATTAGAAGTAAATTATAATTTGTAATTAAAAATGCATTATAATAATTTAAGGAGCACAGTTGGGGACGTGTTTCACTGTCACATTTATACATCCCGTCTTCACATTATGTTTATAATTTGTACAATCATATTATAGCAATAATGGGTAATTGAAAACACTAAGATATCAATATAGAGTTTTATGAAAGGAGTCGTATAATGAATATTTCTTTTACGATAGAAGGTGATAGCGAGGGATTTGTCACCTTTGAATGCCCGTTTTGTGGTTCTGAATTCAAACTACAGGCTGGCGAATACCAAAACGAGAACGAACCACTTGAAGACCTATTCTGTCCTTATTGCGGACTGACTCGTGAAAAGAACACTTTTCTCTCCAAAGATGTGATAGTGCAAGCTCAGGCGCTTGCTGAAAACTATTTGATTGAAGAACTAAACAAGGTATTCAAAAAGATGAGTAAGTCACTCAATAAGCCTCACGGCATAATAAAGATGAAGTACAAGCCATTGAAAAAGGTTGTAACAAAGGAACTTAAAGACAAAGATACAACGGAAGTAGAATTCAAGTGCGATCATTGTAACCACAGAGTAAAGGTACTTTATTGTGCAGGCGCATCTAAAATCTTTTGTCCATATTGTGGGGTGGATATATGATTACTTATACAGAATTAAGAAAAATCAGTTTGGAGTTCAGACGACTTTCAAGCAACTTATTAAGAAGCAGTCGAGATGATTCGGATGTTTCACTGGCTCGATTTATGAAATACATTGAAGCTACCCCATTTATTTACGATGCAATTCACAATACTATCGACAATGTGGACTTTGATTTTAAACAATGCTTTCTCATTGAAGGTACTGGGGGGCACGGAATAAACATTCCCGAAGATGAAGCTTGTCACCTAAAAGCTCAGTATGACTATATGATTTTTATATTAAGTGAAGATAAAAGGTCAGTGAGTAATGAAGCCTTTAAATATCCTCATTCAAGTAATCATTGGAGTGATATAATACAAGAATTCTTAGATGATGCTGTCAAGCCGATGATTGATTATATAAACGACGCCATCTCTACTGAAATGATTATTATTGAGGAAGAAGAAAAGAAAACAGCGCCTTCCATAGTCCAAAACATCGGTAACAATTACGGAACACTGAATGCGCAAGGGACAGGTAGTATTGTTTCAACGAACAATACAAGCATTGTGATAAACGACATAAATGAGCTTTTATCAAAAATCATTCTTTCCATTGATGGTATTACCGATGTGTCAAATAAGGACAGAGAAAGCGTCAAGGATGATTTAGAGTCTATTCAGGAACAGATTAACTCTCCCGAACCAAAGAAAAGCCGAATGCAGAAAGCATTGGCAGGTATCAAAAAGTTTGCAGGAGATTTCTCTATGAAACTTGCTGTTACCCTTGCAGCCGGAGCTGTAACTGGTGCAGATTGGAACCTACTTATTCAAAAATTAGAACAATTTATTAGTTAGATAAATTTATGGTAGAAGTATATTGCAATTTATTTTTCATAATTGCACATTATGTTTATTACGCGCGAAAAACA
>DNNJ01000101.1 GCA_003487955.1 Clostridiales bacterium
GCAAAAGAAGATATTCAAACAGCGTTAAAAATAGCTCCAAATGACCCTGTTGCGCTTAGCATTAAGAAAGAATTGGAAAAAAAGGATTGAAAAAGATAAACAAGCTGAAAAATGTGTCATATATATTGATTAATTTTAATAATTATTGCAATATTTATTGAAAATCAGTTAATATTGCTTGCACAAAATATGAAGATTATGTTATAATGGATGCAATCATTGAAGCAAAGGCTTTGGCCTTTGCCCCGATGCATCCATTGTATCGGTGTGAAGCAAGCCGATTTGCGGCTTGCACTGATGATATAATGAATGCAATCATTGAAGCAAAGGCTTTGGCCTTTGTAATTATTACATAAGAAAAAGTTAATATCTTAGAAATTTGGAGATTAATAGTGGCAAGAAAAAATTTTGGTTTAAAAAATTTCTTTCTTTCATTTGCATTAGTTATTATAGCCATTTATGTATTTCAAAATTTCAAATCACCTGCAGACTTCATGGTAGCAGAAAACGGAATTTTGGAGGATGTTATTAAGGCTGAAGGTATTGTTGTCAAGGATGAAAATGTGTACAGTGCAACCCTTGATGGCAGCGTTTTGTATTATTTTGAAGAAGGTACAAAGATTAAGGAAGGACAGCTTATCGCAGATATTAATACAGATGTGGATTCGGTTGAAGTAAACAAACAAATTGCTGAAATTCAATCTGCTATAGATAACAGAGAAAACAGCGAACAAGTTTTATCCCAAGAAAATTTTACTGCTTATCAAAATGAATTACAAATAAGCATATTGAATAATGAGCTTCAGAATATGTATAGTATTGTCGAACAAATGACTAATAATGATTTTTACAGTGGCAAATATGATGAGTATTCAATCAGTCAGCTGAATGAAATGAAAAACAACCTCTCAAACAGCGTTTCTACACATAAAGTTCCTTATTACTCAGACCGGGCTGGCATTATTACATATAAAACCGACGGGTTGGAAGATGATTATAAATTTGAAAATGTTATGGACATGACACCAAGCAGCACTGTAAGGCGCGAGTATTCATTTAAAGATAAAAGAGAGACTGTTCAAAAAGATGAAAGCTTCTACAAAATAATCAGGAATTTTGAATATTATATAATTGTAACTGTAAATAATGAAAAAGCAAGACTGTTTGAAGAAAATAAATACATAAAAGTGAGAATACTGTCAGACGGGGAACAGCACATAGTCTGGGGTTTTATTAAAAAAATAAATTACGGCAGCGAAGAATCAGTATTAGTATTGTATTTTGATGACTATTTCTATAAGGTTTATGATAAGAGATACGTTAATATTGAACTTATTACGGCAGCATATGAAGGATTGAAAATTAAAAACGAAGCATTGATAGAGTTAAACGGCATGAAGGGCGTGTATGTCAAGGATGCCAGCAATATAATCAAATTTTTCCCTGTTGAAATACAAGGCAGCAATGAAGAATATTCAATAGTGTTTCCGGGAGATTACATAGGTATAAATGAAAGAAATATAATAACTATCGGAGAAAAAAGATATCCTACAATTAAAATATTTGATAAAGTAATACTTGAGCCGGATAAGGTGTATGAAGGTCAAATTGCAGATTAGGAGGCAGAGTTGGGCATTAGAGAAAATATTGACGATATTATGAAAAGAGTTGAAAATACCTGTAAAAAAATCGGAAGAGCTCCGAAAGATATAACAGTGATAGCTGTTTCAAAAACAGTGGATTCGGAAAGAGCAAAAGAAGCTGTTGAAGCAGGGATTAATAACCTTGGAGAAAACAGAGTACAGGAACTGATAAAAAAGTACGATGAGCTTAAGGACATTGATATAAAATGGCACATGATAGGTCATTTGCAGAAGAATAAAGTAAAATACATATTGGATAAGACAGTACTTATTCATTCGGTGGAAAGTTTAAGTTTAGCTGAAGAAATTAATAAAAGAGCAGAAAAAAATAATTTGACTGCAAATGTGCTCATTGAACTAAATATTGGAGAAGAAGAAAGTAAATTCGGTATAACTGAAGAAAATGTTTATGATTTTATATTAAGTTTGGAACAGTTTGATAATATAAAAGTACTTGGATTGATGACGGTTGCCCCGTTTTGCGAGAACCCTGAGGATGTTAGGTGGGTTTTCAAAACGATGAAGAATATATACGATAAAATTTCAACTATGAATTTGAAAAATACTGAAATGAAATATTTGTCCATGGGCATGACAAATGACTTTGAAATTGCTATTGAGGAAGGCTCTAACATTATACGTATCGGAACAGCTATATTTGGAGCCAGAAAATATAAGGAGGAAGAGTAAATGAGCATGATGGAAAAAGTGAAGGACTTCATTGGCATCACAGACTTGGAAGAAGACTATGAGGAGGAGGAAATTGTTTCTGAAGGAACAGAAAGAAACAGAAATGAAAGAATGGGAACCTACACAAAAAGAAACAATGTGATTAAGGTTCATTCCAACACTGATATGAAAGTCTTTATATGTGAGCCGGAAAAATATGAGGATTGCACAAAAGCTGTTGATGAAATTAAAAACAGAAAAGTTGTAGTTCTTAATATTGAAGGAATGGAACTTGAGGATCAAAAGCAAGTATTCGAATTTATCAAAGGTGCCGTTTATGCATTAGAAGCAAGCATTCAAAAAGTATCAAACGGAATATTCGTACTAGCTCCAAACAATGTGCAGATTGACGGAAGATTAAGCGACAGATATGAAAGGAATTATTATTACGGCAAATAAGGAGCGTTTATGTTTTATATTATTAAGTTAGCTCTTGGAACACTATTAAGTATAATTTATTATTTAATACTGATCAGAGTTATATTATCATTTTTCCCAACCCTACAAATTTCAAAGATTTCCTACTTTATCTATCAAATGACCGAGCCAATATTGGCTCCATGCAGGGCAATTTTAGACAAACTAGGATTAGGCATGGGAATGATTGACTTTTCTCCAATATTAGCTATTATATTATTAAACATATTACAAAGATTGGTATATAGGTGGTAGCTTAGACTATAAGGAGAAAAATAAAAGCTTAGAAAAATATTTTGATTTCATCAAGGATGATAAAACAATTTGAAATTTTCCCCTCATATGAAAATTGTGAGAGGAAAGTTTTCATTTATACCCTCAATATTCTGAAATAGATGAAAATGAATTTATTACGGGAATTTGTATCATAATACAATAAGCATTATATTTTACAGGAGTGATTATGAATATTATAGCAGCAATTGTAATCATATTTTCAATATTTTTCGACCAATTAACAAAGTTTTGGGTAGCAGATGTTTTAAAAAACGGTGATTCAATAAAAATAATAGGAAATTTCTTACGTTTTACATATGCAGAGAATAGAGGTGCAGCATTCAGCATATTGCAAAATCAAAGGA
The DNA here is from genome assembly GCA_003487955.1 of Clostridiales bacterium. GTDB lineage: Bacteria > Bacillota > Clostridia > Tissierellales > Sedimentibacteraceae > Sedimentibacter. The sequence goes on from DNNJ01000101.1 coordinate 3,431, forward strand.
TGTTCTTTTTAATTACAACTATTATAATGCTTGCTTTTTTAGGGTACATTTATTTTAAAACAAAGAATATTTCTTATTTATCCAAATTGTCAATTGCGATGATTGCGGGAGGCGCAATAGGCAATTTTATTGACAGGCTGAGATTAGGGTATGTCATAGATTTTATCGATGTAAGGTTTGGAAGCTTTTATAACTTTCCTGTTTTTAACATTGCTGACAGTTTTGTTGTATGCGGAACAATACTAATGGTAATTATAATCATTTTTAATAAGTTTGAAACGAGTGGAAGCAATGAAAGAGTTTGAATTAAATGATATTAATAATATCGGGGAAAAAGAAGATTTTGAAAATTCTGAAGTCATTAAAGATGTAGATGAGTTTGATGACACTGATGATTATGATGACTTTGATGATTCCGATGATCAAAGAGATTCAGATGATCTATATGATTCAGAAGACTTTGAAAACATGGAAATTTTGGGTGATGAAAGTAAGGAACTCATCCTTGTTTCAGATGAAGAAAATAAAAGAATTGATGTATTCATTTCAGAAAAATTAGGCAGCTCAAGAAATTCTGTACAAAAGCTTATTTGCGATGGAAATATAACCGTTAATGAAAGAAAAGTAAAGGCAAATTATAAGGTAAAAATAAACGATACAATAAAAATAGTTATTCCGCCCCCTGTAATTTTGGATGTAAAGGCAGAGAACATAGCTTTGGATATTGTTTA
>DNNJ01000345.1 GCA_003487955.1 Clostridiales bacterium
GAAAGGCATAAATGATGTGCCAGCCGTTTTTGCTTTTATAAACATAACAGATGATTTAGCCCCAGCTGATGGACCAAATACGAATGTAAGTAGTGATGCCAATTTATCAAATAATGAAGAAAAGATTGTTGGTAATAAGACAACCAATAAAATGCCTGGTTTTACTTCAATAATGGTCATTTTAGGGGTTTTATCGTTACTGATCATCAAACGTTCATAACATTTTTTAAGCTTTGTTTTGCCAGATTCTAAAGATTTTCCAAGCATTTTCTATTTTTACACTCAAACGGACTATTTTTAATTTAATTCGCTTCGCTCAAGCGGACTTATTCTTCTTTCCACTTTTATTTTGAAATGCTACTTTTTTCCCATAATACTAGTGCAACTTTTCGGCAGATTTGCAGCTGAAGTAAGCAAAAGTAAGAATATTTTTTAAAAATTCTCATTTTAAGCGCATAAATCTAAAAATCATATTCTTAAAAATTCTAATTTTTCAATGCGTAAGTATAAAATTAAATAAATTTAACAAGTGTTTCATACTCTTCCGACATATTAGATTTTGAGGTTAAGTGCACACGTCTCATTGAAATAAATTAAAGGAGAAGTTATGTGAAAACTAGTATGAAGTTAATTGTAAGCATACTGATTATGTCAGTTATGTTTATTGGAATCGGATCGGCGGAGCCATCTGATTTAAGCGAAGACAACTTTACTGAGGGTGAATTTTATCTACCTGACTATGGTCCGAGCATTTTTGAGAAACTTAAAGATAACCCAGATGTGATTGAAACTCGGGGTGTGATGCTTGAAATAACAGATGATAAAGAAAAAGTAAAATGGTTAGATACAATCGAAACCAGTATTCGAAGTTCCAAGGATAAACTTGAGCCTTATATGCAACAATATGGTGGGCCAGTGATTGGTTTTGGTATTAACTATGAGGGATATCTGTTTGTAGAATTCGATAAAAAACTAGAAGATACTATTAATAAGTCCACAATGGATGAACTGTATAATATAATAGAAGTCGATGCAAAAAAAATGGAGATATCAAATGTTCCTGTAGTTTTCAGAAGTTCTGAAGGAGAAATTCTTGAATCGCGCACTTCTACATGGACAAATCTGATTGGAGGAATAAGATTACAAGGTGGAAATGAGTATTCAACACTATCATTTGCTGCAAAAAAAGACAGTAGTGGTAAAAAAGGGTTTGTGATGTCTGGACATGCTGCTATTAATGCCGGTGGAATTGGTGCAGCAATATATCAACCTAATACTCCAAGGCAAGTAGGTACAGTGAATTATTATAATTATGTTTTTGCAGATGCAGCATGGGTAGAAGCAAGTAATGTCGTAGACGACGTTTATTATCAAGACATTAATCAATTGAAAGATGTAGCAGATCATGGAGATACAACGAAAGGCCATAAAGTATATAAATCAGGAATAACAACCGGTCTGACAAATGGTACTGTTGTAGATACATATATAATAATGGGAACACTTCAAGATCAATTCACTGCAACTTATTGGTCAGAACCTGGCGATAGTGGTGCTCCAGTATTTATATTGTCGGGGGACACAGTGGAACTTGTAGGGGTACATAAGGGAAGGTGGGGCTCTAACGCAGCTTTCTCACCAATGAGCGGAGTGAGACAAGAGTTAGGGATAACTCCCTTGACCACCTGAACACATAGCATCTACGTAGTTACCATATTCGCTAGGTTATCGAATAATGATTTGGTACTTTTGACGAATTTACCTTAACTCTGCCACACATTGGAAGTAACTTATTCCACAGACCACTGATATCGATCCTATTTTTTCAGCAGGAAATTCAAATAAAGTCCAGATATTTTCTGTCAATTTGCCGCTGAAATCAATAGAACAAATTGATGTTTGGATCTAATGATATCGAATAAAAATCATTAAATTGGTTTATTCCCTAAAAAAAGCAGAGTTAAGGCTTAGTTATTACTTAGATAGAATGGATGGTCGATAATTTGTATGTCAACATAGATATGCAATATCTCGAAAGGTTATAACCGGTCAAAAACTTTTTGAATATGTTTTAAATAGTCCCTGTCTTCGAATTAATGATTTATAGGAGTGATTTAAATGATAATTCAGAAAGTATCGACAAGAACTTGATAAAAATTGGAGAATGTGTCATTTTTTAATGAACGATTGGTTATTATGTGAGAAAGCCGGATATCATTCAAAGACTCTACAGATAAAATAATTATTACCCTATGAAAAGAATATTTATTCACGTGACATACAGTTGTAGGCAGTGTGCCGATTTTTCTGTAAAATCACAAATCTTAAAAAGTTATTGGATAGAAAATTCCATATCAAGGAATCCATTTTCCTATTGTACATAAAAATTTGACTTTGAATTTACAGCAAATTCGCGACACTATTCAAGTTGTGAAGTTTTGGATAAAATATATTTTTGGAGTTGGTATAGTGATCAAGAAAAGCAAAACTGGCAAAATTTCAATACCTATGTTATTGTTGATAGTTACGTTATTTTTTTATATTTTACCAACTAGTTCTGCAAGTGAAGATAATAAACAATTGAACGATTCTAAATATGATGAAAAGAACTGGCATGCTCCACTACCGGATTATGGGCCTGAGTTTTTTGACGAGATTAAAAAAAATCCACGATTTATAGCCAGTAGAGGGTCATTTCCTGAAACAACAAATAATGATGAAAACGTGGATTTTTTTTCGAATCCGGTTTATAAATGTTGGAGCAATATAACAGAAATAGATCAATTTTTTATCGAATTTGATGATATTATAATTGGTAATAGTTATGTGGGTGCGGGTTATATAATAATAGAATTGGAATCTGATTCTTCCGAAAAAGTGAATGGAACAACAATTGATGAAATATATAAGAGAATATATAATTACTGCGAACAGGAGAGTGTAAGTGAGGTACCTGTATTGTTCATGTGGTCACACATAGAAGAAGATCTACCATTACCGGATTACGGACCTGAGTCTTTTGAAGAAGCTAAGAAATT
>DNNJ01000387.1:0-3169 GCA_003487955.1 Clostridiales bacterium
GTATCCGAAGTTTTAAGTTCAATCGGCTCAACATCACAGGCAAGTGTGTGCGGTTCAACTTTATCTCTGATGGATGCAGGAGTTCCCATTAAAGCACCGGTTGCAGGAGTTGCAATGGGACTTATGAAGGAAGGAAACAATGTAGTTGTACTTACAGATATTCAAGGCATGGAAGATTTCCTCGGAGACATGGACTTTAAAGTTGCAGGAACAAAAGATGGAATTACGGCAATTCAAATGGATATAAAAGTACATGGAATTGACAAGGAAGTTTTGACGAATGCCCTGCAAAAGGCTTACAAAGGAAGAATGTTCATTTTGGATAAAATGCTTGAATGCATTGATAAACCGAGAGAAGAAGTAAGCAAGTACGCACCTAAGATTATTACAATGAATATTGACCCTGATAAAATAAGAGATGTCATAGGTTCAGGCGGAAAAATAATCAACAAAATTATTGAAGAAACCGGGGTAAAAATAGACATTGAAGATGACGGCTCTGTTTCAATAGCAGCTGAAAATGTTGAAAGTGCATACAAGGCAAAGAAAATAATTGAAGGAATAGTTAAAGAAATTGAAGTAGACGAAATTATTTTAGGAAAAGTTGTAAGAATAGAATCCTATGGAGCATTTGTTGAACTTTCTGACAACAAGGACGGCTTACTTCATATTTCTCAAATTGACAACAAAAGAGTTGCAAAGGTTGAAGATGTTTTAAAAATAGGTGACGAAGTCTTAGTAAAAGTAATCGGCATCGATGAAAAAGGCAAAATCAAACTTTCAAGAAAAGCAGCAATGCAGCAAACAGAAAATTAAGAAATAACCCCTAGGATAACAAATATCATATCATAAATATCCCTCATGAATAATACATTTAATTATAAGGGGGATTTTTATGAAATTTTTTTTCAATAACATTGTTTTTATACGAAAAGTTTTAATTATAATTTTTTTGGTGATTATAATAACGTTACTTATATTAGGCAGATTCAGAACTATGAGAGTTAAAATGGTAGGAAAAGAGGTAGGGGGACACACCATACAAGGTATGGGGACACACCTCTTTATAGGAAGGGGGACACACCTCTTACTATAAGGATAGTCTTTGCCGGTCAGAGGAATGTCCCCGTACTTGGGATAGCCTCTGCCTGTCAGAGGAATGTCCCCCAATTATAACGGAGGAAAAATGATAAAAAAACACACACTAAATAACGGGCTCAGAATCGTAATGGAAAAAATCGATTATGTAAAGTCTGCATCCATAGGTATATGGGTTAATGTCGGTTCTAATAATGAAGATGAAGAAACCAACGGATTGTCACACTTTATTGAGCATATGCTTTTCAAAGGAACAAAAAACAGAAAAGCAAATGAAATTGCAGAAGAAATCGACAATTTAGGCGCTCAGATGAATGCATTTACAAGCAAGGAATGCACCAGCTTTTACGTTAAAGTTTTAGAAGAAAATATAAAAGAAGCATTGGATATACTTTCTGATATGTTTTTCAACTCTTTATTTTCACCGGAGGAAATAGAAAAAGAAATATCCGTTGTTATTGAAGAAATTAAAATGTACGAAGATTCGCCCGAAGATGCTGTATATGATAAATTATCTGAAATTATTTTTAATGAAAGCCCCATGGCATACAATATTCTTGGTACTGAAAAGAATCTGAAAACTTTTACTCAAGACAAAGTAAAAAAATATATGGGTGAGAATTATTCTCCGTTTAATACTGTAATTTCAATTGCCGGAAGTTTCGATGAGGAAGAATTTATTAGACTGATTGAAGAAAAATTTCAACGTTGGGGAAAAAATAGAGTAAAGCTAATTCATAAAGACTCAAATTATCAAAAAAAAGTAGAAGGTATCAATAAAGATTTAGAACAGCTTCACATATGCATGGGCAATAAGACATTTGGAAGACATGACAAAAATTATCATTCTCTCTTAGTATTAAACAATTTGTTCGGGGGAACAGCAAGCTCAAGAATTTTCCAGGAAGTAAGAGAGAAAAAGGGTCTTGTATATTCTATTTATTCGTTTGTATCAAATTATTTCGATACAGGTATTTTCAGCATTTATGCAGGCATGAGCTACGAACAGGTGGAAGAAGCTTTAAGAACTATATTAATTGAAATGATAAGCATTAAAAACGGGAATATCAAAGAAAAAGAATTCACCAGAGCAAAACAGCAAATTAAAGGAAATTATATTTTAAGTCTTGAAAGTACATCAAGCAGAATGTCGGCTATTGGCAGAAGAGAACTTTTATATAATGAAATCCTTTATCCTGATGAAATAATTGAAGCTATCAACAATGTTCAAATTGAGGATGTTTTGAATGTTGCAAAGGAGCTGTTCAATATTGAGAACCTAAGTATTACATTTACGGGGAATTTACATAAACATTCTGATATTGAAGATAAAATTAATAAAATATTAGGAGAAGAATATGAAAATTAAAATTGTAAAGAATAATCCATTCAAATTACCTGAATATGAAACAAAAGGCTCTGCAGGAGTAGACCTTCAAGCCTATGTTGATGCACCTTTAGTATTAAAACCAATGGAAAGAGCGCTTGTACCCACAGGTTTATTTATTGAACTTCCTGAAGGTTACGAAGCCCAAGTAAGAGCTCGGAGCGGTTTGGCAATCAAGCACGGCATAAGTCTTGTAAATGGCATAGGAACCATTGACTCTGATTATAGAGGAGAAATAAAGGTAATTTTAATTAATCTTGGGAATGAAGATTTTACTATAAACAATGGTGACAGAATTGCCCAAATGGTAATAATGAAGCATGAGCAGGCTATATTTGAACAAGTTGAAGACTTAAACGAAACAGAAAGAGGTCAAGGAGGTTTCGGACATACAGGAATTCATTGATATAATAATAAGCTGAATAATAGAAGTAGAAATGGGGGGGAGTATATGAAATTAAGCGAGTTATACAGCAAAGAAATTATTAATGTGGACACCGGAGAAAATTTGGGGATTTTCGGCGACTGTGACTTAGTCATAGATGAAAAAACTGGCGAAATAATCAGCTTTATATCAGGTGGCAATTCACATTTTGCATTTTTTAAAGAACCAAAAAGAAAAGAAATACTGTGGAAAAATATTAAAAAAATCGGAAGCGACATGATTATCATTGAGAATGAATA
>DNNJ01000387.1:3468-3599 GCA_003487955.1 Clostridiales bacterium
AAAACATACGACATTATATGTATGGGGACACACCTCTATCATGGAGAAAGTCTTTGAGGTCAAGAGGAATGTCCCCAAATATATATTTTGGTGAAGGAGACTGCGTTCTCAAGACATTCAACTGAATATAG
>DNNJ01000387.1:3867-9258 GCA_003487955.1 Clostridiales bacterium
ATGTATATTTTTAATAAAACTCCAAAGAATAATCAGGAATACCTGATTATTTTTTAATGGAGGAATAATGGAAAATAAAGACTTAAACATACCGCAACAGTCAAATCAGTCAACACAGTCAAAACAGCCGTCATTTAACGACATGGATAGCCAAAGAAACTATAAACAAAATAAATCTTCAGTGGAGCCAAAAAATCCTTTTATATTCAGCGGCACTCCAAATGATAATGAGGACAGCGATCAACCTGTTGAAAATGTTAAACAAGTAGGAAGCATAACTCAAGTTGAGCCGGTAAAGGATATTTGCTTTATAAGTATAATAGGAGAAATTGAAGGACATTCTTCATTGCCTCCACAAAGCAAAACAACAAAATATGAGCATATAATACCTTTGATTATAGGAGCTGAAATGGATCCCGAAATAAAAGGAGTGCTTATACTGATTAATACAATGGGAGGGGATGTTGAGGCAGGACTTGCCATTTCAGAATTAGTAGCCAGTATTTCAAAGCCGACAGTTTCAATTGTATTAGGAGGAGGGCACAGCATTGGCACAGCATTGGCGGTTTCAGCCGAATATTCTTTCATAGCACCCACCGGAACAATGACAATTCATCCTATACGTACAAGCGGGCTTGTTATAGGAGTGCCTCAAACATTCAGATATTTCCAAAAAATGCAGGAGAGGATTACTAATTTTATTGTAATGAATTCAAATGTTGACAGGCAGGCTCTTTTGGATTATATGTATGACACCGATGAAATAGCCAATGATGTGGGAACCGTATTAAATGCTGAAGAAGTCGTAAGTATCGGATTAATAGACGAAATCGGCGGATTCAGTAAAGCGATGAAAAAGCTGAGAGAGCTTATTGATAAAATGGAAAGACAGGTTGAATGAAGAAAGGGGACACACCTCTAAAAGCAGGGAAAGCCTCTGTGGGATAAGCTTTAGAGGAATGTCCCCAATCAGGGAAATTATCATTGCGGAATACTCACATCCTATGATATAATTAAAATTAATAAGGAACAGGGGGAAATTGCTTTAAATGGCTAAAACATCCACAAATAAAACAAAAAAAACAAATAAAAAAATAAGTACAGGCAAAAAGAGTACAAGCACCAAAACATCAGGTAAAAATGTTTTAACTAAAGAGATAACGGGGATTTTTCTTGTATCTTTTGCTGTATTCATGATTATTGTAGCTGCTAAAGAGGCTCAGACAGGAATAATCGGCAAAAGTATAAATATTTTTACTCATTCGGCATTTGGGGCAGGCTCCGAAGTATTGCCTTATTTTATTTTGGCTGTTGGAATTTTGAGACTTTTAAACATAGTCATATTGAATGATAACAATCAAATAGCTGCAATAATTGGAGCTTTTCTTTGTTTCATTATTTACAAGGCAGTTTCAGATGCCGAAGTATATGCTCAAATGGCCTCAAGCCAAGACTTTCAGGAATTGGTTAAGATATCTTCTGACCTTGGAATACTAAGAAAAGGCGGAGGTGTTTTAGGAAATATAATTACATTTTTATTTGTAAAGCTTGTTGGTAAAAACGGAACATACATAGCCTTGGGGGCTCTTATCTTTTCATTGATAGTTCTTCTTACAAACCAAAGTATAATCGGTATTTTAAAGCTTGTAACAAATTACATAAAGAAATTTTTTAATGTCCTGTATAGATTTATATTTACGGAAGAAGATAAAAGTAAATCAAAAAAGGAAAAATCATTAAAAAAGCAGCAGGATGAAAACATAAAAATTTATGATTATATGAGTCCTGCCCAAGATAATAAAAAAGCTGATATTACTCAATTAAAAATAGAAGATATACAAAAATCTGAAAAAACGACTGAAGCTTCAAAAACTGATCCGATTGAAGAAACAAAGGAAAAATTCCGGCAAAAAGAAATAACAGATGAGATTATTACAATATCAGATGTTAAAACAGACAATTACAAACTGCCGTCAATTAAACTTTTAGATCCGCTGCCCCTTCACATAAGAGGTGATAAAGAAGATTTAAAAAAAGACGGCGAAAAGCTTATTGAAACATTAAACAGCTTCAGTATTCCATGCAACATACTACAAATAAATAAGGGACCTACTATTACAAGATATGAAATTCAACCTGCTCCGGGAATTAAAGTAAGCCGTATAACTGCATTGTCAAATGATATAGCATTGGCTCTTGCAACCTCTGAAATTCGTATGGAAGCGCCAATCCCGGGCAAAGCAGCAATCGGTATAGAAGTTCCCAACAGGGCAAAAACAAGCGTTTATTTAAGGAGCATGATTGAATCAAGAGAGTATAAAACTGCTTCAACAAACCTTCCATTTGCACTTGGAAAGGATATAGCAGGTAAAAATATAATTGCGAGCATTGATAAAATGCCCCACCTGTTAATAGCCGGAGCTACAGGCTCAGGTAAAAGCGTATGTATTAATTCACTTATAATGAGTATTTTATTTAAAGCGAAACCTGATGAAGTAAAGCTTATACTTATTGACCCCAAAGTTGTTGAGCTAAGCAACTACAACGGTATACCGCATTTATTGATACCGGTCGTAACTGATCCGAGAAAAGCAGCAAATGCACTGAATTGGGCGGTCTCAGAAATGACAAACCGCTACAAGATTTTTGCGCAGAGCAGTGTTAGAGAAATAGATTCCTACAATGAAAAAATGGCAAGAGAAAACAAAGAAAAAATGGCTAAAATTGTAATAATAATCGATGAATTGGCAGATTTGATGACCGTAGCTTCAACGGAGGTGGAAGAATATATAACACGTATTGCTCAGTTGGCAAGAGCTTGCGGCATGCATCTTGTCATAGCTACGCAAAGACCTTCCGTAGATGTTATTACAGGCGTTATAAAGGCAAATATACCTTCACGTATTGCATTTGCAGTATCATCACATATAGATTCAAGAACTATTTTGGATACAGGGGGAGCAGAAAAGCTTCTTGGAAAAGGTGACATGCTTTATCATCCCATAGGTCTTCCAAAACCTGTAAGAATTCAAGGGACGTTCATATCAGATGACGAAATTAAAAGAGTGGTTGATTATATTAAAGAACAGCAAATTGAAATAAAAATTTCTAAGCAGAATGAAATAATCAAAGAAATAGAAAACCAAACAACAACAGAAGAAGTTGATGAATACTTGGAGCAGGCAATTGAGACGGTAGTAAATGACGGTCAGGCATCAGTATCATATATTCAAAGAAAGTTTAGAGTAGGATACTCAAGAGCTGCACGAATTATTGACCAATTAGAGGAAAGAGGTATCGTGGGAGGGCATGAAGGAAGCAAACCCAGGAAAGTCCTTATTTCAAAAGAAGAATTAGACGAAATGAGAGGCAATTAATAAATTAATGAAAAAAATATACATGCATTCATTGGGATGTTCGAAGAATCTTGTTGATTCGGAAAACATGCTCGGCATACTTGAAAAAAAAGGATATAAGGTTACGGATTATGCAGACAAAGCAGATTACATAATAATAAACACTTGCTCCTTTATAAATGATGCACAGCAGGAATCAGTAAATGCAATACTTTCTGCAGCAGATATAAAAAACAACATAAACAAAAAAGCAAAAATAATAGTCACCGGCTGCCTGTCTCAAAGATTCGGAGAAGAGCTGTCAAAAGAAATACCTGAAGTAGATATTGTAATAGGAACCGCCGGATTTGAGAAAATAAACGAATATATTGAAGAGTACGAAATGAACAAGAAGCTTTTGATAGACACAACATCCCAGCTTGATATTGACAAGTCTCTTCCAAGAAATACATTGACTGAGCCCTGGTATGCCTATTTAAAAATAGCGGAAGGCTGCAGCAATAATTGTACCTATTGTGTCATTCCGAAGCTTAGAGGACCTTTTAAAAGCCGCAGAATTGAAAGTGTGGTTGAGGAAGCTAAAACCCTGTCAAGCAGTGGAGCTAAAGAGATAATAATTATAGCACAGGACACAAGCAAGTACGGAATTGATATTTACGGTGAAAGAAAACTTCATGAAGTTATTCAGAAGATTTCAGAAATAGAAAGTATTCGGTGGATTAGAATTCATTATTTATATCCTGAAGATATTTATGACGAGCTGATAAATGAATTTAAAAATAATGAAAAGTTGCTTAAATATTTTGATATTCCAATGCAGCATATCAATGACAGAATTTTAAAGAGAATGAACAGAAACACAAACAAAGAACAAATTACATCTCTTATACAAAAAATTCGAAGGGAAGTCAAGGATGCAGTAATACGTACATCCTTAATAACAGGTTTTCCCGGCGAAACCCGGGATGAGCATGAAGAATTAAAGGATTTCTTAAAAGAATATAAGCTTGACCGAGTGGGAATATTTAAATATTCAAGGGAAGAACATACACCGGCATACAAACTGCCCGGACAAATAGATGAAGACATAAAAGAGCTAAGGCTTAATGAATTAATGGAAATTCAGCAAAAGATATCTTACGAAAACAATGTGTCAAAAATCGGCAAGACTTATGAAGTTTTAATTGAAGAGAAGGATGTTGAAAATATCTATGTGGGGAGAACTTACATGGATTCGATTGAAATTGACGGCTGTGTTTATGTTACATCAGATGAGGAATTAACTTTAGGAAATATTTACAAAGTTAAAATCAATGATGCATTGGAATATGATTTGATAGGAGATGTGAGAGATGAAGATGATTAATTGGTTTAAGAATTTAAATTTACCAAACAAGCTTACGGTTATAAGAGTACTTTTAATACCTTTATTTCTGTTATTCTTATACATAAGCAAAGGAATTTTCAGGTTCCTGCCCCTGTTAATCTTTGCAGGTGCGGCTGTTACTGATGCAATTGACGGATATATTGCAAGGAGGGATAATTTAATTTCTGATTTCGGAAAATTCATGGACCCTCTTGCAGATAAGCTTTTGACGGCATCTGCTTTTATAGCTTTTGTTGAGATTGGTTATATAAGTGCATGGGTTGTTGTATTGATTATATCAAGGGAATTTTTGGTTTCAGGATTCAGAACATTGGCTGCTTCAAAAGGCGTTACTATTGCTGCTAATGCATGGGGCAAAATAAAAACAGTGTTTCAGATGGTATTGATTATTGTTATTTTATTGAACTATACAGGTTATTTTGGTTTTACTGTTCCTTTAATAACTCCTTTAATTGCAATAACAGTATTGTTGACCATAACCTCTGGAGCTGTATATATTAATGAAAATATTGGTGTTATAACGAGGTGAAACTATCCCCTAGTACTTAAGTAGCGAGCACCTATTAATAAATTAGGTGGTGTCGCTTAATTACCCACCTCGTTGAAGTGGTGTGAGGTAATTGCTACGCAATTACTTCCGATACTTAA
>DNNJ01000387.1:9418-9616 GCA_003487955.1 Clostridiales bacterium
ACGCAATTACTTCCGATACTTAAAAAAATTAAATCATTGACAATAAACATTATTTTATGTATAATCAAAAGTGAACAAATGTTCTGATAAGGAGTCGGATATGGAAAAAGATAAGGCACTTGAGCTTGCCATTGCTCAAATTGAAAAGCAATTCGGTAAAGGTTCTATAATGAAGCTTGGTGAAAATGCAAAATTAAA
>DNNJ01000184.1 GCA_003487955.1 Clostridiales bacterium
ATAAAAAAAATTTTTTTTAATTTATCATTGACTGAAACAAGTGTGGCTTCATTTGTTGGAGCTCTTGATATTATGACAGGTGAGAAAACTTTTTGTAAAGTGTCTTTGCAATCAACTTTTTTATTATCAGTATAATTTCCTGCGTTGATGTCAGTTGGAGCCATAAGTGCAGCCAGAATTACAATAAAGATTTGTTTGTTTTTTGAAAAGTAATTTTTGAAGAGGCAAAGAACAAAATGACTACTTAACAAATCGTTGATTTTCATAAAACTCCCTTACATTAGTGTCTCATTAAAATTGAGACATATTAAAAATTAAATAAACTTGGCCGTTGTAGCCATTTAAAGAACAATTCCACCTTCTACTTTTTTTTATGCAGTTCAACAATCAGAAGAGCTGTAAGTTTAGTGGCATTGGTCAGGAAAACAAGTTCCCTTTGTTGCCCTTCACTCCAGTAGCACACGAGCCTAAGACTCTTTGGGTAGTACTTGCGAACTTCGCCCACTAAAAAACGTTCAGGCATGAGTCAATCGTTGTCGAGTCGAATGCATACACGTTTCTATAAAGTTTAAAGATATCGGTGACGCGTTTGCGTCTGGCTTCAACAACAAGGAAATATACAAACTCTTCGAAGATATGATATTCTCGGGTCTGACTTGCATTGCAAGAGATGTTTTGGAAACATTCTTTCCAAAGCCCGGATAGTAACATTTGTACTTGTGAGCGTCAAAAGCAATAATCAGATCTCGTAGACTTTCTCTGTTTGAGAGTTGCCCGAAGGTCAGAGTAGGTAACAGGTCCCAGCAAGTGAAAAGCTTCATATACTTGTCAACGATACGACAAAACTTGTTATTGTCTAGAAGGGATACTAACTGTGCAAAGACGTATTTTTCTTTGAGCATATGCATCTTATTTTGTAAGATGTAAAGCTACAAATCCAAATCGTTGCGCTCGAAAGTCCTCAGGAACTAACTGTATTTAAATTATTTTATAGAACTCTATCGGATTTTAATGGGACAGCAATGACAAAAATTTGTATTTAATTTTTTTAAAAATTTGTTATAGATTCAGGTTTAGTAAGCATACCAATCTGTCTGATCAGACTTAATACTTCTTTTAGAATGGCATCCTCGGTCCCTAATTTCCATTTTGAAGGAAGATCAAATTCAAAATGAGATGATTGTATTTCTTCTCCTCTTTTTGTTAATAACTCAGAATCGGGAGGAATATATCCTGTTACATCATTAGAATAACCCATTACGAAAATATTTTCTCCCAACATTTTTTTTAAGCGGATTGCATAACTGATCAATACTTCACCTCCTAAACATATAATAACTTGATTCCCTAAACGCCAGACCTGTATAGGATAAGAATAAGAGGTTGGTAAACTCCCTTTTCTTTTCAATTTTGCAAGCATGCTTTCTGCCCATTTCTTTTCATATCCCGTCATTTCCTTTTCATTTTCTCTCAACTCTCTTTCTGTAGGAATAGAATCGAAATCCAAAAGTATTTCGGTGTAAATGGTTGCTATTTCTGAATGCAACTCCTGCATTGGTTCGCTTATTACCTGTTCTACAGCAGCGGCAAGTTCCTTCCCGTATTGTTTTGCCAAAGAAATACTCCTGCGCGGTAACGGATTCTGATCTGCTCCGGCTCCTTGGAAAAACATGGCCACAACTTCTGGATAATTCTTTTCCAGTTCTATTTGTGCAAATCCGGGATAATCCCCCGACCATTGATATCCGTTTAAAACAGTTGGATGGCAAGCATAGCCAAAAACTATAGCTTTTATATTTCCCCTAACATCCTCAATTTTCAAAACAGGGACGGAATAATCGTTGGGACCTTTTAATTCACTAAGATTAGTGAGTTCTGGCTCAATGTTGTTCCGCCTATTTACTTGAAAACGAACAGTGCCGTTTTGAGAAAAAACTTTTGCCGGTTCACAATTTTGTTTAGCTTTCATTGATAATTCAACAAGTTGTTCGCATAACCATTCAGTATATTTGTCAATCAACATTAATTGTTTATTATTTAATGGATAAATATTAATTAGATTGTCACTGGTAGCTGGCCCGGAATGGGTATGTGAAGTGTTCAATATAATTTGCGCTTTATCTAATCCTAACTTATCATATAGCTTATTTTTGACACGGTCGGAAATACTTTTAGAAAAACCGATTAAATCACAGGTAATCAGTAGAGCAAGATGTCCGTTAGCATCTTGCAGATAGATTGCTTTGGCCCATAAATCGTGTAATTTTTCTTTCGCAGGCTTTATCCGATCAGCATATCCACCCATCCATATTGATTCTTTTGGTGTAATTACAGTTGTGGCTGTACCAACCCTCCAAATTAAAGTATTGTCTGTTACAATCTCGCAGCGACATTCATATATCATAAACAAAAATAAAAAAATAGAAAAAGGTAATAATTTATTCATTTTTTTTACTACTTAATTTAAAATAAGCCGTCATATTATCAGTTTTTCTTGCACTTATTGCAAAGGCTGATTACTGTGTAATTTAACAATATTTACAATTACTTTTGTCCGAATATAGATATTCATTTAATAAATGATAATCCACAGCGTAATTTAAAAAATCTTGAACAGATACTTATAATTCAAAGTTTTCTAGGTTATTTTGATGCATTCCCTTTTATAGTATTTACAGAGTATTTTTATTTTTTTTGTAGATATCTTTTTGCCGAAGTAGAACCACTTTTGTAGAGCAAAAGGTAGGATTCTGTGTGACACTTTGTACAAGATAGGACAATAACACATCATTTTTCGTGAAATGGATGGCTACATAACAATAAGAACCATCCGGATCGGTTTCAATATCAGTAACGAGCTCCCATGTCTGGCCTTCATCTTTGGACACAGCCAGCGTCAACGGAGTTCGGCTCTGGTTACTCCCATTGTTATTCCATGCCAACAATAAATCCCCCGTTGACTTTATCCGAGCTATGCTTGCTGGAGATAGTGGAGAATGAATATTACTAGTTACCATCGGACTCCAGGTTTTTCCTTTATCTTTTGAAAAAGACAATTGCTGAAAGCCACCACTAGCACGTATAATCATCAAGATTGTTCCGTTTTTTAGCTCTATTACACCTGGCTCTTGTGTAACGACGCCCAATGGATTTGAAACCTCTTCACTACAATGCCATGTTAAGCCATTATCATCGGAATAATAGGAGTATATTTTTGCTTTATCACGCCAAGAGGTTTCATTTGTAGTTTTGTGTAAAGCTACAGCCATCAGTATCCTTCCGTTTTTTAATTGAATAACGCGATCATTATTTAACACAAAATATCCTTTCTTGTCTGTAATACACTTAATGGGGTTACTCCAAGTTATAGCCTCATCGGTTGAAATGCGCATCATGGGAATACAATCCTCCATTGAATTTTTCCTGAGATAAAACAAAGCGATATTTCCGTTCTTAAGACGCAATAGAGATACTGACATGATATTCATGTTCCCTTCATTTTCTATAACAGTAATATCTTCCTTTGACCAAGTTTTTCCCCCATCATCCGAGAATCTACCGGCTAGGTGTGCCGAAGTATGATCGGAAACTGAAGAACCTGAAAAATGAGAATAAACAAAAAGTATCCGTCCATCCTTTAACGTGATAAAATCCCCTTCGCTATTACGAAGATTATTGTCGCCAGGAGGTAAATGCAATACAAGTTTTGGAGAAGTTACATTTCCCGAAATTTGACTTCTCGCTGGTAAAGAGAATGATATCAGTATACCTAATATTATAAAATAAAAAAGGTTCATATATTTGAAATTAATAAAAATTAGACAAAGACTTATCTCTATATGCTATTGTAAAATTATTTTTTTAAATCCATTACCCATACGTCATTTGATACCCCACCATCGTTTCGGGATATTAATCCTCCAACTAGCCACAGCTTATTATTGAATTCAACTATAGGAGTAGCATGTCTCGGTTTCCAAAAAATTCCTTTTTGTTGCGTCCATGATTCTCCGTCAGAACTATACCAAACGTCATTGAGCATAGTGTCATGTTTAATATCAAGATCACCCGCCATTATCCAAAGTTTATTATTGAAACTTGTTATTGAACACCATTGTCGCGGTGACCAAGGAGCATGAGAGACTACTTGTGTCCAATGAATGCCATCATCCGTTTTCCAAACATCATTATAAGCATAACTGTAAAGTATACATCCTCCATATATATAAAGAGCATCATTTAAAACAGCAGAGCCAGTTATTAATCCGCGAGGGGCCCACTTTGCAAATTCCACCTCCCTAGTCCAATGAATACCATCAGTTGTAGACCAAATATCATTATATTTTTCGCGCATCTCACTTCCAGGGAAGGTAATATGTAGGCCACCCATTACCCATATCTTGCCTTTGAAACTGACGATATACGGGAAATATCTTTCTCCCCAAGGGACTTTGTCGATTACTTTGTTCCAATTTACACCATCTTTTGTATACCATACATCAGTGTGTTGATCTCCGCCAATTACCCAAAGTTTGTCATCATGAACAA